>NZ_FTOO01000015.1 GCF_900156755.1 Alicyclobacillus vulcanalis | reverse complement strand
CGTACCCATCCCGAACACGGACGTGAAGACCTCCAGCGCCGAGAATACTGGGAGGGCAGCCTCCTGGGAAGGTAGGTCGTTGCCAGGCGAAGGAGCGAAGGTCAGGCGAAGATGCCTGGCCTTTTTTCGTGTCCGCATCCCCTCGCAACCCGCCAGGAGACCTGCGCCGAGTTCCTCCCCGCACAGAAGGCACGTCTCCGACATACCCTGGGATCAAGGGGCGATCCGGCGTGCGACGGCTAACTCCTCTCGAGGAAAACACCCTGACCAACGACGTCAACACGCGCGTGACCCAGGTGAACACGGCGGTGACCATCCTCAATACTGCCATCATGCTCATTTCCTTGGGGCTTTCCATCTACGCCCTCAAAACAGCGCGCCACGGGCGTCGGGACGTGGCGTCCGACGCTTCATCGGTCATCTCTAGCGAAGGCAGAAGCCGCGGCTTCGCTCGGGCGGGATCGTCCACGATGTCTCGCCGTTCGCGGATCCGGAAGAGAAGGACGCGCATCTAAACGCCGGACCTCGATCGACTGCGAACGGGCCGGTCCTTTTTCCGTGCGAACGCGGCGCATCGCTGCATGACATCGCAGGGGAAAGGAAAGAGCCTCTGCGGGAATGTCGCAGAGGCTCTCACGCGCACGTCAACCGCGATGAACGAAGAACGGCAGTTCTTTCGCACCCATCAGCCGGGCATAGACAAACAGCTGGCCTTTGTGATGAATTTCGTGATCGATCATCGTACCAAGCAACGCGTGCACGGGCAGGTCCGCCCCGAAGACCGCCTTGGTGTCCACGAGCTGGTCAAATTGCTCATCGCTCAAGGATGCCATGTCGGCGTGGGTTTGGTCGGTCAAGGTCGAGATCGCGCGCAACAGCGCTTCCTTGGAGCTCAGATCTGGTTGCTCGGGTCGACCCGTGATGCGGCCCGCCTTCGCGGCGGACGCGAACAGTGCGCTGATCGACAGGACATGCCATACCAACTCACGGAACGACATGGCCTTGTCCCACGGCTTAAAATCGAGTTGATCCTCAGGGACCGACTGCACCAACGGCGCGAGCACGTCTCTGTGTGCGTGCCAGTGTCGCAGCATGGACTCGGCTTTCGCCATACGATATCGCTCCTCTCTGCATCCTCGCCTTGAGCTTAGCACCATCCGCGGGCCTTCGTCATCATGAAATGTCCGCGTTCAGATGAGCGGGGCCCAAAGTTCTTGTACAATGGGACCGAGGCACTCACTCCCAAAGGAAAGGCAGGCGCGTTATGCACCTACTGCAGGTCATCATCTATGGTATCGTCCAGGGCATTACAGAGCTGTTCCCCATCTCGAGCGTGGGACACGCGGTCATTCTCCCCTACTTGTTCCGGTGGACCGAGTTTTCTGGGTCCAATCAATTTCTTCCTTTTGTCGTCATGCTGCATTTGGGGACAGGCCTCGCGCTTTTGATTTACTTCTTGCCGGAGTGGATTCACCTGATCGCTTCCATCTTCGACCGCAGGAGGCGGATCGAGCGGCGCATCCTGTTGTTGATTATCGTCGCGACGATCCCGGCGGCGGTGCTGGGCAAAATCTTTGAACACAAGCTGCAGGAGCTGTTCCCTTCGGCTTTGTCTGCCTCCATTTTCCTTATCATCAATGGGCTCGTCCTCTTCTGGGCGGACGGAATGCGCCGGCGCCGAAGCAGGCGCAGTTCCACGAGGATTGAAAATCTGTCGTATGGACGGAGCTTTCTCATTGGCATCGTCCAGTCGTTTGCCCTCATCCCTGGGTTTTCTCGAAGCGGCATCACCATGGCGGCAGGACTGGCGAGCGGGCTTGAGTATGAGGACGCCGCGCGCTTTAGTTTCTTGCTTGCGACGCCTGTCATTCTCGGCGCGGGTATCTTGGAAGTCCCCAAGATGCTGCATCAGCACAACCACGTGATGTTTCACGATGGCCTGATTGGCGGGTTGCTGGCCGGTGTGCTGGCCCTGTTGAGCACGGCGTTCCTCATGCGCTACTTCGAAACCACCGAGGTCCGCGCCTTGCGGCCATTTGGATGGTATTGTATTGTTGTAGGCGTGGTTGTTGCCATTCTCGCGGCGCTGCACATTCAGTTCTGAAGTCGGCGCGTGAACGTATCTCTGCGTCGAGGCGGGTGAGCCATCAGCTCGCCCGCTTTTTACCGGCTTCATTCGTGAAGCGAAATAGAGGCGCGATCGCCGAAAGAGAGATTCTGCAGGGGGGATGAGGCGTGGCCGTCGTGCAAGCCGTGCGCGAAAAAGGTCGCTTGAACCGGGACGCGGTGTGGAGCATCAGCGGTTCCCACTTCCTCAACGATTTGTCCACGACAGGGCTCGTGCCGGCGCTGACGCAGCTGTACAAGCCGCTGTTCCACTTGAACTACACCGAAATTAGCCTGATTGTGCTCGTTTCGTACCTCACGTCTTCGGTGGCGCAGCCTCTGTTTGGCGCCTTGGCGGATCGAAGGCCGAGGGCGTGGATGCTTCCATTCGGGCTCTTCTTGTCCACACTCGGCATTACGCTGACGGGCGCCGCGCCGAGCTATGGCGTGCTGTTGCTTCTCGTGGCCCTGAGCGGCCTCGGTTCGGGGGCGTTCCACCCAGAAGCCTCTCGGGTGGCCCATCTGGCGGCCGGCAAGGCCAAGGGGCTGGCGCAGGCCATCTTTCAAGTCGGCGGCAACGGTGGACAGGCCATTGGCCCGCTCGTTGTGTCGCTGTTCATCTTGTCGGCGGGCATTCACAGCATCCTTTGGATGTTCCTCGGCGTGGCCCTGGGGCTGGTGTTCACCCTGCGGCTGTATCCGTGGTATCGCGCGGCACTTCGCGATTACGCGAAGGTGCGCAAGACCATCGAGGGGGACAATCGCTTGGGCGCCGTGAGCCTGTTGGTGGTCGTGATCGTCCTCCGCTCGTGGTGTCAAATCGGCACGTTCCAGTTCATGCCGTTCTACTACGCCCACAAGTTCGGGATGTCGTATCAGCTGTCGGACGCCCTGATGTTCGGGTTTCTGGGTGCGGGAGCGCTCGGGACGTTCATCGGAGGTGCGCTCGCCGACCGCATACCGAAGCAGCGGATCCTGTTGTTCTCGATGCTACTGTCCATTCCGTTTGCGTTCGGGCTCCCGTTTCTTCGTGGCGTCTGGGCGATCGTGGCTTTGATTCCGTTTGGATTTTTCATCCTTTCGTCGTTTGCCGTGACGGTCGTGTACATGCAGATGCTCTTGCCGCGAAACGTCTCCCTGGCCTCTGGGCTGACCATTGGCTTCGGCGTGGGCGCGGGCGGAATTGGGGCAACCTTCTTCGGGGTGTTGGCCGATCACGTCGGGCTGACCAGTGTCCTGTACATCCTCATCGCGGTTCCCATCGCCGGAGCCATCTTGTCCGCCTTTCTTCCGGTCGACCGAAAGACGGGATCGCTCGCGTGAGGACATACAAAGTGCGTGCCGCTCACACCGAGCGGCATTTTTGTTTTCTCTGCATCATCGACAGGACAGCGGGAGCAGGGTACGATGAAGGCGAACGGGAGGTGCTTCGGATGCTCGCTTACTTTGAACTCGACGTGCCCGTCGCCCTTCGCTGACGGCGAGGGCCAAACCCCTCGCCATGACCATCGGACTTTGGCGGAGGGGTGAATGATGATGAAGTCTTCATGGGTGGGCGCCGTGTGTTTGGCGCTTGCTGCCTCGCTTTGGGGCGGCACGTATGTCGTCAGTAAGGCGGTCATGAACGTCGTGGATCCGACGGCCCTCATCTGGCTCCGTTACGCGCTCGGTGCCGCAGCGCTCGCCGCAGCGGGACTCGCCCGCGGAGCGAGATGGCGCATGTCCGCCCGAGACTGGCTTGTGGTGCTCTGCGTCGGCCTTGTGGGCTACGCGCTGTCCATCTGGGCGCAATTTGTCGGGACACACTGGTCGACAGCGCAAATGGGCGCGGTGATTACCTCAGGGACACCGGCTTTTATGGTCATTTTCGCGCGCTTGCTGCTCGGCGAGCGTATCACGTGGAGGCGCGCTCTGTCCGTCGTGTTCGCGACGCTCGGTGTGCTCGTCATGATCGGTGTCGGTCACGCGGATCGTCGGATGGCTTGGGGAGGGCTCATTCTCCTGGTGGCGGCCGTGACCTGGGGGCTTCAGTCCGTGCTGGTCAAGCGCGTGAGCCGAGAGGCGTCGTCCATTGTCGTCACGCTGTACGCCATGCTCGTGGCGCTCGTGGCGATGACACCGCTCGCCTGGTCCCATATGCCGAACGTGCACGTGGTTCTGGCTCATCCATGGGTGTGGCTGGGGATTCTCTATCTCGGCGTCTTGTCCACAGCGGGCGCGTTTTTGCTCTGGAACGAAGGACTTCGGCGCGTACCCGCCGGCTCTGGCGCCGTCTACTTCTTCTTTCAACCGCTCGTGGGTACGGCGCTCGGTTGGCTTGTTCTCGGGGAAACGGTTTCCGTCACGTTCTGGCTCGGGACCGCCTTCATTCTCGCCGGTGTCGCGCTCGTGGTCTGGGAACCAGTGTCCGCGCCTTCGGGCAAGTGGGCGCGCGTCGTTTCGCAAGAAGGGTCTCAGGACTCATGACGCGCGCGTTGGGCATCGTGTACCATTCATGCGGATCGCCATGATGGATCCGGGGGGCGCGGCGGCGCCCTCCGGGTGCCAGCTCTCGGAGGAGATGCATGATCACGTTCTTGCCCATAGGGCTTTTGTGTTGGGGCGCGTACACCGCCCTCTGGGTTGTACGCGCGGCCTTGCGGCGATGGCGCCTGTCCTGGCGGCGGATGATCGCGCATTATGCCTTCTTTTTGTACGTGCTTGGGTTTATCGATGCCGCGCTTTTCCCCATCCCTTTGCACGGCGTACCCTCGTTGCCTGAGATCGACGCGACGCCGTGGGCGACGCTGGAGCACGCGTTCAGTCTGCGCACCGGCATGTGCAAGCACTTCGCTCGCAGCTTCGCCTTCGCCCTTCCGCTCGGGGCGGCTCTTCCGGTCCTGTACACTTCCATGCGCCGATTCTCACTCGTCCTCGTGCTATCGTTTTTTACAGCGTCCGCCATCCAGATCGCGGGACTCCTCATCTCAGCCCGCGTTGGAGTTCCCTATCGCCTGTTCGAAGTGGACGACATCCTGTTTACCTGCATGGGCGCGGCATGCGGTTTCGCATTGTGGCGATTCGTTCGCCTTGGGCGGTCGACATTCGCTACACTGAAGTGGACAGCAGACGTGGAAAGAGAGGAGCAGGAGCTATGGAACTTGGACTCAAAGGCAAAGTTGCCGTGATCACCGGTGCCTCGAAGGGAATCGGCTTGCGAACGGCGCGGCTTCTCGCCTTGGAAGGCGCGGACGTGGCCATTTGTGCGCGGAATGAGGCTGCGCTCGAGGCGGCCAAGCGCTCCATCGAAGAGGAATCCGGCCAGCGCGTCTTCGCGATGCCCGTGGACGTGCGCCAGTCCGACGCATGTGAGGCGTTCATCGACCGCGCAGCCGAAGTGCTCGGCCGCATCGACATCCTCGTGAACAACGCGGGTACCGCCAATGCGCGCGACTTTCTCTCCGTCTCCGATACCGACTGGCAGGACGATCTCGACCTGAAGCTTTTTGCAGCCATCCGATGCTCCCGCCGTGCCGTGGTCCATATGCAGCGGCTGGGCGGCGGTGCGATCGTGAACGTCACCGCCATCGGGGGCAAGACCCCCGGCCCGTCGTCGATGCCTTCGTCCGTGTCCCGGGCGGCCGGGATCGCCCTGACGAAAGCCATGAGCAAGGATTTCGGCAAATACGGGATTCGGGTGAACGCGGTCTGTATCGGGCAGATTCGGAGTGATCAAATCGAAAAGATGTGGAAAGCAGAGCGTCCGGATCTCACGTGGGACGAGTTTGCCCGCCTGCCCCAACACAACATCCCGCTCGGCCGGATCGGCGAGACGGACGAGGCCGCGCGGGTGATCGCATTTTTGGCCTCCGACGCCGCTTCGTACGTCACCGGCGTGGCGCTGAACATCGACGGCGGACTCGCGGCGATGTGGTGAAGGGTCACATGTTGCGGTCGCCCGCAGGGCACCGGGCCGCTCCTGCGCTCCGGCCGAGTGACCGGCCTGAGCGCAAGGCGGCGCGAGGCGACGCCGGGCTCATGGATTGCGCCGCTTGAGCCACGCGCCGATGCGCCGGGCTGCCTCCAGCAGGACCGGGGTTTCGTGGACAAAGGCCATGCGAACATGCCCCTCGCCGCGCGGGCCAAAGGCGACACCTGGCGTGACGGCCACGCCGGTCTCTTTAAGCAGCGAGAGCGCGAACGGATACGAGGGTTCACCGCCTGGCGTTTGCGCCCACAAAAACATCGTGGCTGCGGGTTGGCGCACGTGCCATCCCGCTTCGGCGAGGGCCGCACACAGTGCGTCGCGGCGCTCGGCGTACACCGCCCGCTGCCGCTCATACCCGTCCCACGGCGTGGTGAGGGCCGCGATGGCCGCGCGCTGCACGGGGAGGAAGACGCCAAAGTCGATGTGCGACTTCAGCTTACGCAGCGCCGCAAGGGCGTCCGGACGCCCGACCGCGTAGGCGATGCGCGCGCCGGCGAGATTGTAGGTCTTTGAGAGGGAGTTAAACTCGATGACCACCTCTTTCGCGCCCGGGATGGACAGCGCACTCATGGGCCGAACGCCGTCAAACACGAGCTCCGAATAGGCGAAGTCGTGCACCAACAGGAGGTCGTGCCGCTTCGCCAGCTCCACGGCGCGTTCGAGCGTCTCTCTCGTCGCGATCGCGGCAGTCGGATTCGAGGGAAAGTTGAGAATGAGAAGTTTGGCTTGCCGCCACACTGCGTCGGGAATGGCCTCAAACCGGGGCTGGAGCGTATCGCCGTCCACTGGAATGGGCTCCACGCGCCCGCCCGCCAGCCGGACGCCCGCGTCGTAAATCGGATAGCCCGGATCCGGGATCAGCGCGACATCACCGGGGTTGAGAAACGTGAGCGCCAGATGGCTGAGGCCGTCTTGGGAACCGGCGAGCTGCAAGACCTCTCGCGCCGGATCGAGCGAAACGCCGTACCGCTCGTAGAAGCGCGCGACCGCTTCGTGAAACTCCGGCAGTGACGTGATGGCGTACCGGTATTCAGTGGGGTCCTGCGCGGCGCGAACCAGGGCCTCGACGGCATGGGGCGGCGGAGGCAAATCGGGCGATCCGACGCTCAGGTCGATCACGTCGAGTCCTTTGCTGCGCCGCTCGTGTGCAGCGATGGCCAGTTCCTGAAATACGCCGTCAGGAAGTTGGTTGAGTCGATCCGATGGTGTCATGTTATCGTCCTCGCTCGTCGTCGCAGATTCTCTTTCAGCATACACGCAATCAAAGGAGTGGAATAGTCGCCGATGCGAAAAATCGCGTTTCTCGCCTCTCACAACGGTTCGGGCATGCGCTATCTGCTCGAGGCCCGGGCCCGCGGCGAGGTGGCGTTTGAGCCCGTGCTTGTGGTCAGCAACAATCCCGGCAGTCCGGCGCTCGCCTACGCGCGCGAGCTCGGCATCCCTGCGGTCGTGATCAACGAAAAGCGCTGCGGCGGCGCAAAGGAGGCGGACGAGGCGCTGCGCGACGCCCTCAGGGAACACCAGGCGCAGTACGTGGTCCTCTCAGGTTACATGAAGCGCATCGGGCCCGCCACGCTCTCCGCCTTCCCAAACCGCATCCTCAACATTCATCCGAGCCTCTTGCCGAAGTTTGGAGGGCCCGGCATGTACGGCATGCGTGTGCACGAGGCCGTGATCGCGAGCGGGGACACCGTGACCGGCGCAACCGTGCATCTCGTGGATCACGAGTACGATCACGGCCCGGTGCTCGCGCAGGCCGAGGTCCCGGTACGGCCAGGCGATACGCCGGAGAGCCTGCGGGAACGCGTGCTTGCGGTGGAGGGCCCCTTGTATCTCGAGGTGTTGCAAAAGATGGAGCGGGGCGAGATCGATCTGGAGGCTTTTGGCGACTCTGTGGCCCTGTGATACGATGGTGCAAGAAGGGGAGGGGACGACATGCTCGCGGTGACGATGAAGCAGTTTGGCGGCCCGGAAGTGCTCGAAATCGGCGAGGTGGAGACGCCTCAGCCTGGCCCCGGTGAGGTGCTGGTTCGCGTTCGGGCGACGGCCTTGAACCGCGCGGATCTCCTGCAGCGGCGCGGCTTGTATCCACCTCCGCCAGGGGCGTCCGAAATCCTGGGGTTGGAAATGGCCGGGGACGTGGAGGCGCTTGGCCCGGGCGTGACGTCGGTCCGCGTGGGAGATCGCGTTGCAGCGCTGTTGCCGGGCGGCGGTTATGCGCAGTACGCGGTGGTGCCGGCCGGCATGCTCATGCCTCTGCCCGCGTCCCTTTCGTACGAGCAGGGTGCCGCCATTCCGGAGACCTTCCTCACGGCGTATTTGAATCTGTTTGTGCTCGGCCGCCTGAGCCCAGGCGAGACGGTTCTCGTCCACGCGGGCGCGAGTGGCGTCGGCACGTCGGCCATTCAGCTCATTCGCCTGGCTGGGGCTCAGAGCATCGTGACGGCAGGGAGTCAGGAAAAAATCGACAAGTGCATCGAGCTCGGCGCAAAGGCGGGCTGGAACTACCACGACGGGTCGTTCGTCGACTTCGTGCGCCAAGAGACCGACGGGCGCGGCGCCGATGTCATCTTCGACTTCATCGGGGCGCCGTACTTCCACGACAACCTGCGCGCGTTGGCCGTGGATGGGCGGCTTATTGTCATCGGAACGATGGGCGGCACCCAAGTCGATGGGTTCGATCTCGGCCAGCTTCTCGCCCGGCGGCAGCAGGTCATCGGCACGGCGCTTCGCTCACGCAGCCTGGAGAAAAAGATCGAACTCACCGCCGCCTTCATGGCGTTTGCCCACGACGCCCTGGCCAAGGGCGAGATCGGGCCGGTGATCGATCGCGTCTACGACTGGCGCGATGTGCGGCAAGCTCACGAGCGGATGGAGGCGAATCAGAACATAGGAAAAATTGTCCTCCGCGTCACGGAATGAGGCATGGGTCTCATCCGGACGCCGCTCTTCAGGTCTGACGCACGGATGTGCGTCAGACCTGAATTTGTTTGCGTTGCTGCAAGCCGTGGAGGCCTGTATTGTTTTCGACAGAAAGCGATTACAACTGTCGAAGGAGGGCGAATCGTGGCGACGCAGGTTGCAGCGCAGCCCCTCGCATCGAGCGGACGGGCACGGGCCGCCATGCAAAAGTTTGGCGGCTTTCTGGCGGGCATGGTCATGCCCAACATTCCGGCGTTCATCGCGTGGGGACTCATCACCGCGTTTTTCATTCCGACGGGCTGGACGCCCAATGCGAAACTCGACCAGCTGGTCTCGCCCATGGTGTCCTTTCTCATCCCGGTCCTGATTGGTTTCACGGGAGGGCGCCTCGTGCACGGCATTCGCGGCGGCGTGGTGGGAGCCATTGCCACTGCGGGGGTCGCCATCGGGGCTTCGCAGCCGATGTTCATCGGCGCGATGATCATGGGGCCGCTCGGCGGCTATCTCATCAAGCAGTTCGATCGCGCCGTCGAGGGGCGCATCCGCGCTGGCTTTGAGATGTTGGTGAACACGTTTTCCGCAGGCATCCTGGGCGGTGCGCTTGCCATTCTCGGCTTCTTGGCGGTGCAACCGATCATGGACCGCGTGTCCGCCTGGCTCGGCGCGGCGGCCGTATGGGTCACCAACGCGCATCTGCTTCCGCTCATTGCCATTTTTATCGAGCCTGGCAAGGTGCTGTTTTTGAACAACGCCATCAACCACGGTATTCTTGAACCCATCGGCGTTGAACAGGCCAAGCAGGCCGGGAAGTCGATTTTCTTCCTGCTCGAGACGGATCCCGGCCCGGGCCTCGGACTCCTCCTGGCCTACTGGGCGTTCGCCAAGGGCGCGATTCGTCAATCGGCACCTGGCGCGATTCTCATTCAGTTTTTCGGGGGCATTCATGAGGTGTACTTCCCGTACGTGCTCATGCGACCCATTCTCGTCCTCGCCGTGATCTTGGGCGGCATGGCAGCCGACACGACCTTCATGGTCTTGCACGCAGGACTCGTGGCGACGCCGTCGCCCGGCAGCATCTTTGCCGAGATCGCCATGACGCCGAAGGGCGGTTACTTCCCGGTCTTGTCCGGGATCTTCGTCGGCGCTCTGGTGTCGTTTTTGGTCGCTTCCTTCTTCATCCGCCGCTCGCGCGACGACATGGATGAGAGCACGCTCGCGTTCGCGCAGGCGGTCGTGCAGGACATGAAGGCTCAGTCGAAGTTTGCGCCGTCCGCATCCACCACCGCGACCGCCGAGGCGCCTGTCGAGCAAGTGGCGCTGACGGGCCTGCCTCAGGCCGTGTACTTCGCCTGCGAAGCCGGCATGGGATCGAGTGCGATGGGCGCGTCCATTCTCAAGAAGAGGCTGCAGGAAGCGGGTTACGACATCCCGGTGCATCACGTGCCGGTGAATCAGCTGCCCTCGACGGCCGAGGTCGTCTTCACGCAGGCGAGCTTCGAGACGCGCGCCCGCCAGGTGGCGCCGAACGCCAAAATCTATCTGGTGCAGAACTTCTTGAACAAAGCGACCTATGATCAGCTGATCGAAGACCTGAACCGGCTGAAGGGATGAGGCATGGCGAACGACCTGACGGATCGCCAGAAGCTTTTGCTCATCGAGCTCATGCGGTCACAAGATGGCCTGGATCCATCCCTGCTCGCGCAACGATGGGACGTCAGCCGCCGGACGCTGCAGCGCGATCTGCGCGCTGTGGCGGGCTGGCTGCGCCCGTTTCGGGCGCGGATCGAAAACCAGGGCGGGCGCCTCCGGCTGCTGGCTTCGCCGCAAACGCAAAGGCGCGTCGAGGCGGCGCTCGGCCCGGTGGGCGAGCGGGCGGCGGTGGTCTCGCCCAAGCAGCGTGCGGCGCTCGTCGCGCTGTGGTTGCTCGCGGATCCCGGCCCGCTCAAACTTGCGTATCTCGGCCGCGTGTTGGATGCCGCGCCAGCCAGTTTGAGCGGCGACTTGAACGATCTCGCCCCGTGGCTGCGCGCGCGGCACCTTCTCATCGTGCGCCGACAAGGGTTTGGCGTGTTGATCGACGGCGGCGAGGTGCCGAGGCGCGAAACGATGGCTGACATCGTCTACGAACAGCTGGCCCCGTATCAATTGGCCCGCATGGTGGTTCAGGAAGGCGATCTCAGCCATCCCGTCGCGCGTTGGCTCGTCCACGCCGTCCCCGCCCCGGTGCTCGCGGCAATCGCGCAGGTGGTCGAGAGCGTGTTGGACGCGGCGCAGCCGCCCATTGAGGAGGCGGATCGGTTTGAGGTCTGGCTCTACGCGGTCATCCAGTACCTGCGCGTTCAGCGCGGGGGCGTGGTGCAGGCGGCGGAGGTGACCGAGGCCGCGAGGCCAGGCGACGTGGCGATGGCCAAGGAGCTGGTGTCGGGCCTGTCCGAGGCCACCGGCTTGCGCGCCTTGGCCGTTGAACCGGAGATTCGCTACATGGCGAGACATCTCGCCGGCTTGCGCGTGCACCTGGACGACGATTTTCGCCTCCTCCCCTCGAACGTGACGGCGCTCGATCTCGCCCATCGGTTTGCCCGCGCAGCGGAGGATGCGGCTCAGGTTCCATTCGCGTCTGACGAGGTCCTGGTGAGCGGCTTGGCGCAACACCTGGGGCCCGCACTGGATCGGATTCGCGCGGGCCTTCCCATCCGCAACCCGCTCGTCGAGATGGTGAAGGCGCGATACCCAGATCTGTTCGCGGCCGCGCGTCAGGCCGCGCTGGAGGTTTTCTCGCCGCACGGCCTTGACGTGCCTGACGAGGAAGTGGGGTTTCTGGCGATGCACCTGGGGGCCGCGCGAGAGCGCCGGTTGGCCGAGGACAAGTGGCGCGCCGTGATCGTGTGCCCGCATGGGTTGAGCTCGGCCAGGCTTTTGGCCAGCCGCGTCCGCAATGAGCTTCCGGAGCTTGTGGTGTCTCAGGTGGCCTCGGCGCGGTCGCTGGCGGATGTGAACGCAGACCTCGTGCTCTCGACGGTTTCGCTGCCGGAGGCGGGTGTGCCGACTGTGGTCGTGTCGCCGTTCCTCACGGAGGAAGACGTGCGCGCGGTGCGGCTTGCGCTCTCCAAGCTCGGGCGCAAGGAGCGATTGGCGAGTGCGAAGGGTGGCCCGAGCAGCGAACCCTCGTGGGCGCTCCGCATCGCGTCTTCCGCGAGCGTCGATATGCTCGAGGGTCGCTCGATGGACGAGGTGATTCGGCTCGTCGGGGATCACCTGGTCCGCCTTGGGCGGGCGGCGGAAGCCGGGCCAATTGTCACGGCCATCGAGCGCAGGGAACGATTGGGCAGCGTCGTGTTGCCAGGGCGACAATTGGCCGTTTTGCACGCCAGGACGGACGGGATCGACGGGCCGCATATCGGGGTGTATCGCTTGACCGCCCCGGTAGAGGTGCGCGGGATCGGAGGCGACGAGCCCGTTTCCGTGGTGCTCGTGCTCTTGGCGCGCGTGGAGGAAGACGCGCGCGCCATCGAATGTCTCGGCCGAATCTCCGCTGCGCTCGTCGAATCGGAGGGTCTGGTGGAAGTGCTGAAGTCGGCCGGCACTGAAGATGTCCGTGCGCGTCTCTACGACGCCATGGTTCGCATGGGGAGTGAATGAAGATGGTACGATTGGACGCTCGGCATGTGGCGCTGAGACTGGAACGGGAGTCGAAGGAGGACGCCATCCGGCGGGTGGGCCAGATGTTGGTCGATCTCGGCCACGTGGAGCCTCCGTATGTGGACAGCATGCTCGCGCGGGAGGCGTCGACGAGCACGTACATCGGCAATGGCATCGCCATCCCGCACGGCATGCCCGACGCCACCGCCTACATTCGCACATCGGGCATCGTCGTGGCGCAGTATCCGAACGGCGTGGACTTTGGGGGCGAAGAGGCGTTCTTGGTGATCGGCATCGCCGGCAAGGGCGAGGAGCACATGGAGCTCTTATCGCAAATTGCCACGGTCTGCATGGACGAGGCCAACGTCGCGCGGCTGGTGCGCGCGTCGTCCGCGGAGGAGATGGCCGCCATTTTGGAGAGTGCGTCATGAAGCGGGCGCTCCACTTTGGCGCGGGCAACATCGGCCGCGGGTTCATCGGTTGGCTGCTCAAGCAGGCGGGCTTCGAGGTGACGTTTGCGGATGTCGTGCCGGACCTCGTGAGCGAGATTGCGGAAAAGCGCAGTTACCGCGTCATCGAGTTAGGCGAGCACAAGCGGGTGGTCCCGGTGGACGGCGTGGACGCGTGTCTGCTCGGGACAGAGCGGTGCGTCGAACTCGCCGCGTCGAGCGATTGGATCACCACCGCGGTCGGGGTTCGCCATCTCGGCGGTGTCGCGGAGGTGCTGGCGGAGGGCTTCCGCCGCCGAATGCAGGCGCGGTTGGACGGGGACGTGATCGTCATCGCGTGTGAGAACGCCGTGCGCGCGACGTCCGAGTTGCGGCGTCAGGTGTACGCGCGGGCCGACGAGTCGCTCGCCGCGTTTTTGAACGAGCGCGTGCGCTTCCTCGATGCCGCGGTGGACCGCATTGCGCCCCATCGAGAGGGGCATGCGGAAGAGGTGCTCGACTGCGTGGTCGAATCGTATTACGAGTGGGTGGTCGAGGGAAGCCCCGTGCCCGGCGCGCCGGATGGCATCACGTGGGTGGCCGATCTCGGCCCCTACTTGGAGCGCAAGTTGTATCTCGTAAACGGCGCACACGCCGCCGCGGCCTACCTCGCGCACCTGCGCGGCATCGCGACCATCGGCGAGGCGCTCGCGGACCCCTTCATCCGCGCGCACGTCGAGCGGTTCCAGTGCGAGGCAGCGGGCGGGCTTGCGCATCGCCATGCCGGATTTGCGCTCGCCGATCTCGCCGCGTACGCCGAGAAGGTGCGCGTGCGCTTCGCGAACCCCTATGTGATCGACCACGTCGCGCGCGTCGGGCGCGACCCGCTGCGCAAGTTGGCGCCCGGCGAGCGGCTCGTAGGTCCCCTCATGGCGGCGGCCGCCGCCGGGCTCGACACCTCGGCCATCCAAGAGGCCGTGGCGTCCGCGCTCCTCTACTCGGATGCGTCCGACGCCGCGGCGGTGGAACTGCAGCGGCGGCTGAAGGCGGAGGGCGTGGAACAGGTGGTTCGCGAGGTGTGCGGCCTCGAGGGACAGCTCTTCGAGGGCGTGATCGACGCGTACCGCGCACTGAAGAATCGCCTACGTGAATCCATTTGAGGAGTGGGAGGAATCCGACATGACTGTGGCACAGCGGGAAATTCAGCTGAACAACCCTTCGGGCCTTCACGCCCGTCCAGCTTCGCTGTTTGTGGCGGAGGCCAACAAGTATCGCTCCGACATCGTCCTCGAGGCCAAGGGCAAGCGGATCAACGCCAAGAGCATCCTCGGGCTGTTGTCCCTCGCCATCGGGCAGGGCACCGTCATCAAGATTGAGGCCACGGGCGACGACGCGGAACAGGCCGTGAACGCCTTGTGCGATCTCGTCGCATCGGGCTTCGGCGAGTGAGGTGACGAAGATGGGCACCGTGTACCGCGGCGTCGCCGCGTCGGACGGAAAAGCGGTGGGCAAGGCGTGGGTGCTCGGCTCAAGCGCGCCTTCAGTGACACGAGAAGAGGGGCGAGATCCCGAGCGGGAGTGGGCGCGCGTCGAACAAGCCATCGCCACCGCGAAGGCCGAGCTTGAAGCCCTCCGGCAGGCGACGCTCGAAAAGCTCGGCGAAGCCGAGGCTCAGCTGTTTGTCGCCCACGCCCAGATGCTCGAGGACCCCGAACTCGCAGATCAAATTCGCCAGCTGCTTTCGGCCGAGCGCGTCAACGCCGAGTGGGCCGTCAAGTGCGTGATCGACGCCATGGCGGGGCTGTTTGACGCGCTCGACGACGAATACATGCGCCAGCGCGCGGCCGACATCCGCGACGTCGGCGGCCGCTTGATTCGCCAGCTCCAGGGCGGGGCAGGGGCGTCGGTGGCGGACGTCGCAGAGCCCGTCGTGCTCGTCGCGCACGATCTCGCCCCGTCCGACACCGTGCAACTCGATCCGACGCGCGTGCTCGCGTTCGTGACGGATGTGGGCGGGCGAACGTCGCACACCGCCATCATGGCGAGATCGCTCGGGATCCCTGCGGTGGTGGGCCTCGGCGACATCACCGCGCGCGTGGAGGCTGGACAGGTTCTCGCGGTCGACGGCAGCGAAGGCGTCGTGCAGGTGGCGCCGGATGAGGCCGAACTCGCGCGGTTTCGGGCGGACGCGCTGCGCCAGCGAGAGGAGCGCACGCGCCTCGAGGCGCTCCGCACAGCGGAATCCGTCACGCCAGACGGGCGCAAGGTCGAGATCGCCGGGAATATCGGCATGCCTGGCGAAGCGGCGCAGGTGTTGGCGCAAGGGGGCGAGGGCATCGGGCTCTTCCGGTCCGAGTTCCTTTATATGAATCGCGGCGAAGCTCCGAGCGAGGAGGAGCAGTTTGAGGCTTACCGGCAGGTGGCGGAGGCGATGGACGGGCGCCCGGTGATTGTCCGCACGCTCGACGTCGGCGGCGACAAGGGCATTCCCTACCTCGGCTTGCCGCACGAGGAGAATCCGTTTCTCGGGTATCGGGCCATCCGGGTTTGCCTGGATCAGCGGGAGCTGTTCGCCGCTCAACTTCGCGCCATCCTGCGCGCGTCGCACTACGGCAAGCTGCGCGTGATGTTCCCGATGATTGCCACCGTGGAAGAGGTGCGGGCCGCGAAGCGGGCCTTGGAAGAGGCCAAACAGGCGCTGCGCCGCGAGGGCACGCCCTTCGACGAGGGGATCGAAGTCGGCATCATGATCGAAGTTCCCGCCGCTGCCGTGATCGCAGACCGCCTGGCCCAGGAGGTCGACTTTTTCTCGATTGGCACGAACGATCTCGTCCAGTACACACTGGCGTGCGATCGGCTGAACGAGCGCATTCGTCACCTCTATCAGCCGCTCAACCCGAGCGTGCTGCGCCTGGTGAAGATGGTGATCGACGGGGCGCATGCGCACGGCAAGTGGGTGGGGATGTGCGGCGAATTAGCGGGCGATCCGCGCGCGACGGCCATCCTCCTCGGCCTCGGGCTCGATGAGTTCAGCATGAGCGCCGGCTCCATCCTCAGGGTGCGCGATGTCGTGCGCAAGACGCGCTACGAAGACGCCAAGTCGCTCGCGAGGCGGGCGCTCGAAGCGGACACGGAGGCCGACGTCTTGAAGCTCGTCGAAATTTGAGTCTCCTGTTGTGCGTTCTCCTCGTCTCTCCACGCGGACACAGGAGGGGGCTTCTCCCCCTCCTGCACCACCTCCACCTCGCGTCTCCCCATGCGGCTGATCTCATTCTCGCTTCTCTGCGTATGACTTCATGAAACAGAACGTCATTCTGCGAGGAGCACTGCGCCATGGCCTTCAGCTTGTCCCGCTCGGCGGCATCCACTATCATACGTGACAGCACAACCAACTCCATCGTCCGTTTGAGGAGAGTGGACATGAACGGTGAGCTGTCCGACGACATGTTGCTTGCCGCCATTGCGCGCGGGCAGCGGGACGCGCTCGAGGCGCTCTACGATCGGTTTGCGCGCCTCGTGTACGGATTCGCCTACCGCGTGACGGGAAACGCCTCGCACGCCGAAGAGATCGTGCAGGACGTGTTCGTCAAGGTATGGCGCCAGGCGCATGCCTATAATCCCACGCTCGGCAAGGTCTCCACTTGGCTGTTGACCATCGCGCGCCGATCCGCGATCGACCTCCACCGCCGCGAGCGGCGTCAACAGCATGAGTCGGGTGAAGAATGGTTTCCCGTGCTGCCGGATCACGCCCCCACGCCGGATCGCTTGGCTGAGCAGAGCGATCTGCGATCTCGCCTGCGCCAGGCGCTCGGGAAGCTTCCCGAGGAACAACGCCAGGTTGTGGAATGGATGTACTTTCAAGGTTATACGCAAAACGAGATCGCGGAGCATTTCGGCTGGTCCCTCGGGACGGTGAAGAGTCGCGCACGGCTTGCGATGCAGAAGTTGCGCGATGAACTGCAGCGCGTCGGATGGGAGGTGGAGGGCCGTGGCTGACAAGATGTGCGAACTGTGCGCGCTGTACGCCCTTGGCGGCCTGGACGATGCCGAACGGCTTGCGTTCGAAGAGCATTTGGCCACATGCGCGGACTGCCAGGCCGAACTGGCCCAGATGACGCCCATTGCCGACGCTTTGCTGTACGACTTTGAGGAATTGGAGCCTCCCCAGGAACTGCGCCAACGAGTCCTGGCGGCGGCCTTTGCGGAGGAACGAACGGAGACGGCGGCTCCAACGGCTCCGATGGGTGTGCCCGTGCGTCACGAGGACGCCGGAGAGACTTTGACGGAGGCGCCGAGCGCCACACCGTCGCAAGAGCCGCGTGTTGAGGCTTGGTCTGCGCGCCGCGAGCGGCGCCGCATGCGAACGTGGTGGGTCGCGCCGTGGGCTGCGCTCGTCCTGGTAGCGGCCGGGCTCGGCTGGTCGCTGCACCGAGTGACGCCGTCCGAGACCATCGGTGAAGTCAAAACCCAGGTCCAGCTCGCGCCGACGGCCGGCATGGGAAGCGCCAAGATGTGGGTCATCTCGTCACCGCAGGGCCAGGAGATGTTGATTCGCTTCCACGGGCTCAAGCGGCCGGTTGGCTCGCAGGTGTATCAGGTTTGGGTCATTCGCAATGGACAGCCGCCGCAATCGGCGGGGGTGTTTGTTCCGGATGCGCAGGGGAACGCCGTGTTTGCCTCGCTGATGCCGAATGAGCCGGTGAACATCGTCGCGGTCACCCTCGAGCCGAAGGCCATCGACGTGCGCCCGCTCGGCACCATGGTGTTTAAGGCGCAGCTCTCGACGTGAGCCCTAGACCGGATGCGCCCTGAACACGCGGGCCGCGGCAGCAGGAATTGCGGCCAGGTGCAGCGAAGGCATCCCCTCGACGCACGTCGACGAAGAGGGGCGATGCCGGTGCTGGACGAATGGTTGGACTGCGACGCGACAGAACTTGCGATGTGGGTTCGCACGAAGCAGGTGAAGCCGCGGGAGCTTGTCGAGGCGGCCATCGAGCGCATCGAGGCGCTGAATCCCGCGCTGAACGCGGTCATCCACAAGCGGTACGAAAAGGCGCTCGCCGAGGCGGAGCATGTCGATTTGGACGGGCCCCTCGCCGGAGTGCCCGTGCTCGCCAAAGATGTGCATCAGGACATCGCGGGCGAGCCCATGACGTTGGGATCGAAGGCCTATCGCTCCTACATCGCGAAACAGGATGCGCACGTTGTGCGGCAGTTGCGACGCGCCGGCGCCATCTTTCTCGGAATGACGAATGTGCCGGAGTTCGCACTGATGGCCATCACGGAGCCGGCTGCGTACGGTCCCACGCGCAATCCGTGGAATCTCGAGCTCACACCCGGTGGATCGAGTGGAGGCTCGGCGGCCGCTGTGGCCGCCGGGATGACGCCCATCGCGGGCGCGAGTGACGGCGGCGGATCCATTCGCATTCCGGCGGCTTACTGCGGGCTTTTTGGCCTGAAACCGACGCGCGGGCGCACGCCCATCGGGCCGAAGCTGGGCAGGCACTGGCTCGGCGCGTCGGTGAATCATGTGCTCACGCGGAGTGTGCGCGACAGCGCGGCAGCCTTGGACTGCTTGATGATGGAGGAGAAGGCGGCCGCGTTTTCGGTAGCGCCATCGCCTGAGCGCTACGTGGACGTGATCGCACGCCCGCTGCAGAAACGATTGCGCGTTGCGTTTTCTACGGAATCGCCGCTTGGCACGCCCGTGGATTCGGCGTGCGCCGAGGCTGTCGTCCGCGCCGTGCGGCTTCTCGAGTCTGAGGGGCATGAGGTCGAGGAGCGGCCGGCGCCGGTCGATGGGCGCCGGCTGGCGGAGAGCTACATGTTGATGTATTTCGGCGAGATGGGCGCGGCCATGAAGGAGCTGCAGGCCGTCCTCGGCCGAAAACCGGTGCCGAGTGACGTGGAGCCGGTGACGTGGCTCTTAGCTGCGCTCGGGAGGTCTGTATCGGCTGCGGACATGGTGGCGAGCCTTCGCGAATGGGATTTGGCTGCAGCTCAAATGGAAGCGTTTCACGAAACGTACGACGTCTACATCACGCCGACGACGGCGATGCCGCCGGCTCGGATAGGCGAACTCGCCCTGAAACCGGGCGAGGCTGCACTCGCGAGGTGGTCGCATCGCTTGGGCATCGGCAGGCTGCTGCGGCGGGCGGGCTTGGTCGATCAGCTCATCGAGACGAGCCTGATGCGGACGCCTTTCACGCAGCTCGCCAATCTGACGGGCCAGCCAGCGATGTCTCTACCCGTGTTCAGGTCGACGGACGGCGTGCCTCTCGGCGTCCAGGTCATGGCCGCGCGCGGCCGCGAAGATCTCCTCCTGCAGCTGGCGGCTTGGTTTGAACAGACGCCGCTGTGGATCGACGTTCGGGACAACCCGCTGTTTCGCGCGCAAGCCCGCGCCGGCGAAAGCTCTTCGTGATGGGCGCATAGCATCTCGCGTTCCGGATGGCCACCCACCGCTTCGCAATGTAAGAGCATCGGCATGGCGCCTCTGAAACAGGGGCGCCTTTTTTCATGGGATCGTCGGATGTGCAGCGAGCGGTGATCCGGACGCAGCCCGGGCTCGTATGTCTGTGCGAATGGAGCGGGGAGGTGAAAGCGTGCGACCAAACCGATTTCAGGCGTTTCTCTTCCTGGTGATTGGGTATGAGTGGCTCGTTTCGGGGTTGGACAAGGCGCTGTCTCACGATTTTGTGCAAAATTTGGGCGAACAGCTGCAGGCGGCGGAGCGAGGGCTTCCCTACGGCTTTTACGCTCACCTGTTGTCACACGTCTTTGTTCCCCACGCTCAGCTCTTCGCCTGGCTGGTGTTAGTCGGCGAGTGCGCGAGCGGCGCGATTCTTCTTGCGCTCGGCGTGTTGGCGTGGATTCGCCCGCTGGCTCGCGTGGAGCGGGTGCTCGGTGCTGCGGTGCTCGCGGTGGCGAGCTTCATGGTCATGAACTTCTTTTTCTTTCAGGGAGGCAGCTACTTCATTGATTCGTCCGACCCGTTCGATGAGGGGATCCCCGTCGATTTTGTGCTCTTCTGGATTCAAGTCGGATTGATGATAGCGCTTCTAAGAAAAAATTCGAGGGATGAAGTGATCCAATCCTCTCTTTCATCCGTAGGAACGAGTGAAAGATTCAACAGAACCCATGGAGGGATGTCGAAGTGAAGATGAAAAACAAGACCAAGTGGCTCGGGGCCTCTGCAGCATGCATGATTGCGCTCGGAGGCACCTCCAGCGTCGCGATGGCAGGCACCACGTCGAATATGTGGCCGGTGAAACCGACGCCTGCGACGTCCAATGCGGCCATCAATCTGCGCGTCTCCCTCGACAACCTGCTCGGCCAGCACGCCGTGCTCGCCATCGAGGCCATGGAGGCCGGATACGACAACGCGCCGGACTACTCCGCTTGGGTGAATGTGTTGAATCAGAACACGGACGCCCTCTCGAACGCGATCGCCTCGGTCTACGGGGCTTCGGCGGGCGCTCAGTTTAAGTCGCTGTGGCAGAGCCACATCCAGGACTTCGTCAACTACGTCGTGGCCACGGTGAAGGACGATCCCAACGGCCAGCAGGCCGCACTGAACGCGCTGCAAGCGTATGAGAAGAGTTTTGCGCAGTTTTTGGCTTCTGCGAACCCGTATCTGAATGAGGCAACCGTCCAGGCAGGCCTTCAGGAGCACGTTCAGGAGCTCTTGACGGCGTTCACCGACTACGTGAACAAGGACTACACCGACATGGCGCAAGAGCTCGTGAAAGCCTACAACCACATGTTCATGGTGGGAGATGCGCTTGCCGGAGCGATTGTAAAGCAGTTCCCGCAGAAGTTTGGCATGGCCTCGCCGAACACGCCGGCCGCCAACCTCGTGGTGGCGCTGGATCAGCTGCTCGCCCTTCACGCCGATCTCGCCAACCTGGCGATGGAGGCTGGGTACAGCGGCGCAGGAGACTTCCAAGCGCTTGCGGGCGTCCTGAATCAGAACACGACCGATCTCTCGAACACCTACGCTTCGGTGTACGGTCAACAGGCGGGATCGGAATTCGAGAAGTTCTGGGCGGGGCACATCCAAGATTTCGTGAACTACGTGGTCGCGACGGCGAAAAACGACTCCAGCGGCCAACAGGCGGCTTTGCAAGCCCTTGAGCAGTACAAAGTGGGCTTCTCCGAGTTCCTCAACAGCGAGGACCCGTACGTGAACGTGCAGCAGCAAGAAAACGGGCTGGAGACGCATATCGAAGAACTGCTCGCGACGTTTAACGACTACGTGAAGCAGGACTACACGGATTCGGCGAACGAGTTCGTCATGTCCTACAACCACATGTTCATGGCCGGCGCGGGCCTCGCGACCTCCATCGTGGATCAGTATCCGACGAAGTTCGTCAGCTCGAGCGACACGTGGACCTGGACCGGCATCTCGCTCGAGGTGAACGGCCAGGCGTGGAAGATGCCGCTCGGCGTCTGGGGCATCAATTCGGCGACGAACCAGAGCGAGCAGTATGTGCCCATCTGGTACGTGATGCAGGTGCTCGACAAGCTCAACATCCACAACAGCTGGAACGGGCACGAGTGGATGATTCAGACGAGCGGATCGTACAACTGGAACTCGAAGTTCAGCGGTGGGTACATCTCGCTTGACATCAACGGGCACGTGGTCGGCATGGCGAACGGCACCGTCCTCGTGGATCCGTATTCGCACAAGCCCACCACGTTCATGGCGATGTCGGACGTGGCGAAGATCCTGAACGATCTCGGCCTGAAGTACACGTGGGGCGGATCGACGCTGAACATCATGACCTCCATGTGAATGGCGTTGTCTCCCTTTGAGTAACCGTGAAGCCCGGCGGGGTGCCAACCCGCCGGGCTTCAGCGCGTCCAGAGGAGGAGTGCGATACCGACCACGGCCAACGCCAAGAGCGCCACGTCGCGCGGTTTCACCCGCCATGCGGGAAGGAGTGCCGCGGGCGGGGGAACCTCAAACAGCCTGCGGGCTTCCATGGCGTCCGCCGTTGTCTCGCCGAAACGGAGCATGCGGATGACAAACGGCGCCAGCACGTTGGCCACGTCCATGACGGTGCGCCAGCCGCCCACCTTGCGCCCGGCGTTCTGCAGGCGGACCCGGTAGGCGTACCACTGCTCGCGGTAGATGACGTCGACCGCCGGAATGAAACGCGTGACGAGCGCGGCGAACCAGCTGGCAACAAGCCTTTGTCGGCGCGGCACGACGCGCGCAAGGGCGGTGTCGACAAGGGCAGCAAACTGGAGCGACGAGAAGCGGGCGAGCGCGAGCTGGCCCATCTGCAGGTAGCACCAGTACGGGACGACTTCGAGCAGGGTGTGTTCGGCGGTCATTGGGTGAAACGCGAACCGGGCGTGAAACGGCGGTCCCAGTTGTAGCCCGCTCACGGCGCACGCAATGACCGCGAAGCTCGCCCACGTCCACGTCAGGCGAAGCGTGGTGCGAATGGGCGCTCGCAAGCTGAAGACAAGCGCCGCGGTGACCAGCAAAGCGGCGAGATCGCCCAACGGACGGTGCACGAGCGCGATGGCGATGGTGAGCGCGGTGATGGCGATGAAGCGCAACGCGGGATGAAGCTCGGACGAAGGCGCAAACGCGGGCGATGAGCCCTGTGTTTCGTCGCCTTGCGCATCGCTCTGGCCTTGCGCAACCCTCTGCGGTTCCTGTGCCCCAGAGGCTCGTCGATCCGCGTCCGCGGTCGACGCACGGGCTTCGCCCGGTTCGCGCGTCGCCGCCTGCTTCGTCGCGCTCGTCGAACCCTGCTCCGCGTGCATCAGCCGCTCGGCAAAGGCCTTCGGTGACAACGGGGCCGGCTCTGGAAAACCTGCTTGTGCGAGGGTGAGCGCGAGCCGGACAGAAGGCGGAACGGGCACCCCCATCTGCGCCAGGTCGGCTGCGCCCTGTGCAAATGCCTGGGGGGTCCCATCGAACACCAGGCGGCCGCGCGCGATGGCAAGCACGCGCGTGGCGCGCAAGAGCGCCTCGTCGAGATCGTGCAGCGCCGTGATGGCGAGGCCGCCCTCCGCGACGAACTGCGCAATCTCGTCGAGGAGCTGCGCTCGAGATGAGGCGTCCAAGCCGCTCGTCGGCTCGTCGCAGATGAGGACATCGCCAGGTTGCGCGAGGGCCATGGCGTACACAAACTTGCGCTGCATGCCTGTTGAGAGCCTTGCCGGGAGATCGTCCGGCGACAGGTGGCCAAGCCCGAGTGCGTGCAGCCGAGGCGCCACCGCCGTGTCCCAGTTGGCGCGCACTTCGCGCGCCGAAAGGCGCAGGCTTGCCGCGAACTCCTCGGCGGCAGGCGCCGCATAGAGCAGGCGCTCCGGTGACTGCGGCACGTAGGTGCGCCGCAGGCCGCCTTCGCGGCCGGGGTGCGAATCGACCATCTCTCCCTCTGTAGGCGAGGCGATCCCGGCGAGGACGTCGAGCAACGAGGACTTCCCCGCGCCGTTTGGCCCCACGAGCACAATCCACTCGCCGCCCGCGGCGTCAAACGAGATGTTCGACAGCACTTGAGTTCCGCCGCGCGCCACCGCGACGGATCGCACCTGCAACCGCATCGCGCCATCCCTCCACAAATTCTCGTTCTGAGAGCGGGGCAAAATCCGCGCCCGTCGCCGCGCGGATGTCGCGCGCCACCTGCACGAGGTACGGCGCCTGGAAGCCGAGATCGTCACACGGCACGCGCTCTCCCCAGCCATAGAAAAAGTCGCGGGGCGGCATGGGCTTGCCGATGGTGCCTTCGCGGATCACCATCACGGCGTCCGCCGCGAGGACGTCGTCCATATCGTGCGTCACGAGCAGGATGGTCCGACCGCTCCGCGCGAGGCCTTGAAACACGGCACGCATATCGGCGCGCGCGCCGGGATCCAGCTCGGCTTGCGTCTCATCCAAGAGGAGGATGTCGGCGCCGGACGCGAGCGCGCCAGCCACCGCCAATTTCGCCATCTCGCCTCCCGAAAGGGCGTCGACAGGGCGGTTGACGGGCACGTGAAGCCCCACCGTTTGCATCCAACGCCTCAATTCGCCATCCAGTTTCGGTCGATCCGGCGGAGGCTCGCCGGTCCGCGCGGCTCGTGTGGCCACGGCGATGGCCATCTCCTCTTCGACGGTCTGTCCCACAAACGTCGCCGCGGGCGGCTGAAAGCCCATTTGAATCCGCCATCTCGCGCGATGCCAGGGCTCGCCGTGCACCCAGAGTTCGCCTCGAAAGGAGGCGAGCCCGACGAGCGCGCGGAGAAAGGTCGTCTTCCCGGCGCCATTCGGCCCTACCACCGCGACCATCTGCCCTCGTGGAATTTCGCCCGACGCATCGGTCAAGACGGGTTGGGGGACACCCGCGGGGGCGACGGACAGGTGTCGCCAAACCAGCGCGGTCCCGTCGAGGGCCAATCCATCTTCGCGCTTGTCGCCGCCCCGGTGTGGCGCGTTGGCCATACGATGCCCTCCATTCCGATTCGATGGTTGTCCTCTTGCCATATTGTCAACTATAATCTCATACTAGGTTAACAATATCATATCCGCAGAAGGAAGGGGTCACATTTCATGGCCAAAGTGCGAGGTCTCATTTTTTGTGCGCTCTTCATCGCCATCTTCGCCGTCCTGAGCCTGGTTCAAATCCCGGTGGGCTCCGTGCCCATCACCCTTGAGACGCTCGTGGTGCAGGTTTGCGCAGGGCTCCTCGGTCCCTGGTACGGTGCCCTCACGTTTGTCCTCCTCATTCTACTGGATCTCGTCGGATTGCCGCTCATCGGCGGCCACGCGGGTGTCAGCCTGATGCTCGGTCCCACGGCCGGCTACATCTGGGGCTGGCCGTTTTGCGCCCTCTTCGCCGGGCTTGCCATCGCGCGCGTGCGCCCCGGTTCGCGCGGCGAGATCGCCAAGCTCATCGTCATCCTGTTTGTCCTGGGCGATCTCGTCTGCTACATTCCGGGCGTCTTGTGGCTGCGCCACGTGGTTCCGTCGCTCCATCCGTGGGGTTCTGCCCTGGCCGGGGGCGTCTGGCCGTTTTTGCCCGGCGACTTTGTGAAGAGCCTGCTGGCCGCGGTGATTGTCGCGCGCGTGCGGAGGGTGTATCCGACGGAGCGCATCGTTGGCGGCACGCGTGCGGACGCTCGCGCCAACGCCCTGGAGCCGTGAACGCTCGCTCGATGTCCACGTCGCGGCATGGAAAGGCCTGCGCCTCATCGCGAGGCGTGGGCCTCGTTTCTTGAATGGGCGGGGCAGGAATTTGCCCTTAGCAAGACGAAATAGCTCGAAAGGAAGACGTGCGCTTCGCACGGGAGGCGAAAGCATGCGGGCGTGGCTGAAGTGGGTCCTGCTGAAGCCGCTGGCGACGGAATACAGGCTTTTGGCCTATGTCATCAGCATGCAACTGATTGTGCTCGCGATGGTGGCCGCCATTGTCTGGGACGCGGCGGGAGGTGTGAGTGCCCTCGCGCATTGGGAGGAGCTGCTCAGGACCAAAGGGCTCCCGTTCCTTCGCACGCTGGCCGCGCGGCCGCTGCAAATGACGCTGTGGATCGCCGGGGTTGGCACCGCGCTCGTGCTCGCCTTCTCTGGTTTCGCGTATCGGGAATTGTTTATCGATCTGCGCCAAAAGCGCGAACTGCGCCGGCGGATCGTCCAGGAGTCAAGCCGAGACGCGTTGACGGGCGCGTTGAATCGAGCGTACTTTATGGATTATTTCGAGTACGCCATCCGCACCGCGATGCGAGATGGAGACAGGCTCGCGCTCTTTTACCTCGATCTCGACCGGTTCGAGGCGCTGAACGACGCGCTTGGATATCGCGCCGGCGATGAAGTCCTGCGCGGCGTTGCCGGCGCTTGGGAAGGGCAGAAGCGGGATGACGACGTGCTGGCGCGCGTCGGCAGCGACGAATTCGCGCTTCTTGTGCCGCATCCAGGCCAGGAGCTCGAAGTCTTAAACCTTGCCAACAGGCTCATGGCTTCGTGTCGCGAACTGGACGCCTTGTCCGGTCGCTTTGAGCTTGGCGCCTGTGTCGGCATCGTCTTTTTTCCCGAGGATGGGACATCGCCGGACGTGCTATTGCGAAAGGCGGAGCTCGCGGCCAAGCGCGCGAAGCGGCGCGGACGCCACCAGGTCTGCTTTTACCGCGAGTCTGTGGCGAGCGGGATGTCGAGGCCGGATCGCCTGCGGAATGAGTTGGCTCGCGCCATCAGCCGCAAGGAGATTTACGTCGCGTACCAACCCATCGTGGAGGCCGAATCGGGCCGGGTGACCACCCTTGAGGCTCTTGCGCGTTGGCGCCATCCCGAGTACGGCGACGTATCGCCGGGTGAGTTTCTTCCCCTGGCCGAAGAAGCGCGCCTCATGCCCATTCTGACGCGCCACATCTTGACGGAGGCCGTGCGCGACCTCGCCGCATGGCATGCGCTCGGCCTTCACGTCAGCCTCTCGGTGAACGTCTCCGCTCAGGACTGCCAGTTGTACGCCGATCTCGCCGAGGATCTGTCGGCGGCCGTCGCGGCCCACCGTTTGAGCCCCGGGCTGGTGGAGGTGGAACTTACCGAGCAGTCGCTCATGGAGGAGGGGGCGGAGCCGCTGGTGCGGGATTTGTGTGCGAAGGGGTTTCGGATTGCCCTCGACGACTTCGGCACGGGCTATGCCTCGTTGGCGTACCTGCGCCGGTTCCAGGTCAGCCGCATCAAAATTGACCGCAGCTACGTGGCGCGCTTGTTCACAAATGTGTACTACGAGCGGCTGTTGCGGGCTGTCATGGCGCTGGCCCGCGAGCTCGGGCTCGCCGTCACAGCGGAGGGCGTCGAAACAGAAGCGCAGGAGGCGTTTTTGCGCGAGATCGGTGTCGATAGGCTACAAGGGTTTCGTTACAGCGCACCCGTACCCATGGCGCGCGTGGCGGAGGTCGCGGCGAGCCTGGAGGGCTACGCAGGCTAGTGCGCCAACTTGCGGTGGAACTCGACCAGGCTCACCCAGCCAACAAGCGAGTGAGCCTGGATGCAAGATTAACGCCGCACCCCGACGTACTGCGTTTCTTTTTCGAATCCCCATACAATCCATATGATTCCGTAGACGAAGGGCACAAGGATCCACCACACGTTGGCCCCGCTGTGGCCAAAGGCGCGGCACAACTTCACTTGCCAAATGATGACGAAGACCACGTTGACGAGGGGAACGAGCAAGATCAGAAGCCACCAAGCACTCTTGCCGATCATCCGTAACTGGAGAGCAATATTGAGCACCGGTATCCAGGCGAACCACGCGATGTTCGCGAGTCCCGCCTTCTTGGCGAGGCGATAAAAGGCCATGGAAGTCAAGATATAGAAGGCGATGTCGATGAGATACCCCAGGACGAGCACGTCCGCTCACCTCCCTTCACATCCAGGTGGTGTCCAGGACCAGTGTATGCGCGGGCCTCGCTGCTATGATGGCGACAATGAGCCGGGCGTGAAGGTCCGAGAGGCGTGAAGGGCTGCCTTGCAGGAATGTTGCGGGGGAGCGCGAAACAGTTACCGAGGATTTGTCGCTCCTGCGACACAACCACGGGGGCTTCGGCGTGCAGGGGACGCTCTGCGTGCCAGGGCTGCGTCTGCGACGCTGCGTACAGAAAGCGCTTCCCTGCGTGGCCGTGATCGCACAGGACCGAATCGAAAGGAAGGCTTGCAGATGGACGGGACACGTCCCGAACAGGATGGTCAGCGCGTCGCGCGCGGCTTGTCACGCGTGTCCGACTTGACCACTGAAGGGCAGGGTGCGCACGAGGACGCCCAGGCGCTCGTCTACCGGCCGCCGCGCATTGTGCGCCCGGTGCCGGGGTATCAATGGCACGGCGCGCTGGGACGCGCAAAGGCCATCGTCCGGGTGCCTCTCGACTGGAACGGGAAGCTGGTCATTGGTGCCACCCCTGCTGTGCGCAGTGAATTTGCGCTGGATCATCTCGTCTCCGACATCGTTCTGCAGCGCGGCTATGCCTATGCCGCGTGCGACAAGGCCACCCCCGGTCTCACCTTGCGCGATGGCTCTCGCTCGATGGCGGAGTGGGAGGACGCCTACGTCCATCTCATCGAGGTGGTGAAGCGCGCGCTCGCGCTGCGCTTCGCAGATCCGGCCCGCACGTACGTGCTTGGCGTGTCCAATGGCGGCTACGTCGCCCGTATTCTCGCCGAACGCCATCCCCATCTTTTCGACGGCGCCGTCGACTGGGAAGGCGTGCACTGGGATCCCGACGGATCGCACCTTTTGCGAACGCTCCCGCCGTGGATCGTCGGATTTGCTGCCTACGCGCAGGCCGAGGGCGCCGAGCGAGCTCGGCTGCAACATCATCTCGTTGCGCTCGGTCTCCCGGCAGGTGCCGAGCGCCACTGGCCCACCTACTACCAGATGTACTGGCTCGTCACGCTCTGGCTCTACGGGCGCAATCTCGATCCCGACTGGCCCGCCTTCGCGCTCCCGTGGTCGAACGAATGGCTGCGCGATCCTTCGCCGCTCGCGGCTTATCCCGCCGACGCTCGATCCGCCCACTGGGCCGCTCGCATTTTCCCCATCGCCAACACAGGTGCCATCGGTGTGCCGGTGCTCACGGTGGCGGGCAATTGGGACTGTTTATTGCCCTTTGCCCACCACCAGCGGGCGTACGCGGCCAAAGTCGCCGCTCGCGGCCGAGCTCACCTGCATCGGCTCTACGAGATCGATCGCGGCAATCACGTGGATGGCCTGTTGCGCCTCGATCGCGGCGACGCACAGCCGGTGTTTCCATACTTTGAAGCGGCGTTTCTGCACCTTGAGCGCTGGATTGAGTGCGGAGAAGAGCCACCGCGAGCCGGCCTGTATCGGACGGTTGAGGAGTTCGCTCGAGGTGCTTCGCTTTACGCAGACACGAACTTGGAGGTGTGATCATCATGCAGATTTCGTTACAAGGGCGCGTCGCCCTCGTCACCGGTGCGGCGAGCGGGATAGGGCTCGCCGTCGCTCAAGCAATGGCCGAAGCAGGGGCGAGCGTCGTGCTGTCCGATCTGCGGGGGGACGCGGCTGAAGCTCAGGCCCGTTTGCTGTCTCAGCGCGGGCTCGATGTCATCGCCATGGGCGCAGACGCCTCGGACGAAGGTGACATCGATCGGCTGTTCGCGCAGGCCGAAGCCCAGTATGGCCGCGTGGACATCGTCGTCAACAACGCCGGCATGCAATACGTGGCGCCCATCGAGGAGTTCCCGGCCGACGTCTTTCGCAAGATGGTTGACCTCATGCTCACGGGGCCGTTCATGAGCATCAAGCGGGCGTTACCCGGGATGAAGGCACGCGGCTACGGGCGAATCCTCAATATGGCCTCCGTAAATGGCCTCATCGGGTTTGCGGGTAAAGCGGCGTATAACGCTGCCAAACACGGTCTCATCGGACTGACCAAGGTGGCAGCGCTCGAGGCCGCCGAGAGCGGGGTGACGGTGAACGCCCTCTGTCCCGGCTACGTCGACACGCCGCTCGTCCGCAATCAGCTCGCCGATCTCGCCCGCACCCGCAACGTTCCTTTGGAGCAGGTCCTGGAGGACGTGATTTATCCGCTCGTGCCGCAGAAGCGGCTGCTGGCGCCGGAAGAGGTCGCGCATTACGCGGTCTTCTTGGCGTCCGATTTCGCCGCTTCGGTCACGGGTCAGGCGGTCGTGATCGACGGAGGATACGTGGCACAGTAAAGGTTCGGGCTGTCTCAAAGGACAGCCCGGACATCACGATCCGCCGGGGCCCCAAGAAACGGGGCTCGGGCTGAACGCATCGGCAGGCGCGATGGGCAAATTGACATAGGACGCGTAGGCGCTGTTCCGCTCAATCTGGTAAACGCCGCCGACGAGGTTCGCGCTCTGGGGCAGCGTAGGGATGAGGTGTGGAACGTCGCTTGTGGTGATGGTCACGCGAATCCTGTGACCAGGCGCCACGTAGTCAAACGTCGGAAAGACCTCGATGTCAAATTCCTCAACGTGACCTGGGGTGAGATCGCTTTCGCTTGCTTGAGTGTAGGGGTGGAAGGGCATGAGAAGCTTTCCATTTACGTACCATGATTTTTGGGTATCCACCGCGCGGAACGATCCGAGTAGAGCACCTTCGGTCAGAGGATACGCTTTTCCGTCTGGCGCGACGTCCTCGACGGTTGCCACGAATTCGGCGTCCGGCCGTGTTGATTCTGCGTAGAGCGTCACGTCGATGGGACCAGCAAGAAACACCCCATGCGAAAACGCTGGCGTGGTGTACGTCAGGCCCGTGGATTCGAATGCGGTATCGTTCTGCGTCCCCGGGGAGGGAGGGAGATCGAAGGCGCGATTGACAAGCTCCGTGGCGCCCATGAACCACTGTACTGTCGCGCGGTTGAGGGGCACGGACAGGCCAGTGTATGGGAGCGTGTCCGCACCGGTCAAAGATGTCGGGGGATTGGGCAATAGCCAGCCATCGTTGAGCGAATTCGCCGTACCGGTTCGGCCGCCGCTCAAGTAATACGTGACTGGGCTTGAGCCGTCAAAAGGCACACGCGCTGCGTCATACCACGTGCCTTGCGAGAGGGCATAAACGTGAAGAGGCGTGTTCGTTTGGTCAATACCTGTGGGTTCGTTCTTCAGCCACCGGTCGTACCATGCGAGCATGATCGGGTCAAGGGCAGTAGGCATCATCGTCAGGTGATACCATGGGCCCATGATAAGCTGATAGCGGCCGGTTACGGTCTCATTTGGCTGCATCGGCGCTTCGGCAGGGAGATGATTCCAAGCGTTTTGCAGGCCGACGTAGTTCAGGATTTCGCCTCGCTGAAACAAATCGAACCAACCGCCGACGAGGAGAGCTGGAATTCCGTTTTGAACAATAGCCTCAAGATTTTGGTCGGGGCTCCGCGATTGCCAGAAGGGGCCATTGTACGCATCAGTCCCGCCAGACTCAATATTTGTGAGAAGTGGTAGATAGAAGCCTGAGAGCGCTGAAGTGTGCTGAAGCGCAGTTTCGAGACCCAATCCAGGATTTTGCAAGAGGCTGTCAGGTGGCAGTTCGTCCAGGCCGGCGCGCAACGACAGCCAAGGCAGCGAGAATTCTAGGTCAGGGATGCCTCCCATGAATGCGGTGTCCCGGTAGAGATCGTTTGCTGCCACGAGCGGAACAATACACTTGAGTGGAGAATTCGGTCCGACGTCTTCCGCGACGAGCAATTGATTAATTCCGAGATACGATTCTCCCATCATGCCAACTGCTCCGGTGGAACCAGGCAGCTTGGCACACCAATGAATGAGCTCGACGCCGTCCTGGATTTCTCTTTGTCCTAAGAATTGCCACGATCCCTCCGAGGATCCTGTCCCTCTGACATCGACCACAACTTCGATGTAGCCTCGCTTGACGAAGTAAGGATCATAACCGATGCCGGGAATGGTGATATCCTTGCGATAGGGAGTCATTGCGAGTAGCACCGGAAACGGCCCCGCGGCGGGCTGACCCGTCGACACGTCTGCTGGCCGGTAAATGTCTGCGTAGAGAATATTCCCATCTGACATGGTGATGGCCACGTTTTTTTCGACATTCACACCGTAAGTGGGGGGTTCTGGGCGCCAGGCGGAAAATACGTTCAAAGTAGAACGCGACGTACGGATGTGACTGCTCGGCTGGTCCTGAAGTGTCGTGTTTGCAGATGTGGGAATTGGAAATCCGAGCAACAGTGCGGTAAAAACGCAGGACGCGGCGCACGCGGCGGCGCGCCTTTGTTGTTGGTACCTCGCCATCGTACTTCTCCCTTCCTTTCTCTATGCAGTGAATCAATTTGTGAAGATTCGAGAATCTCTCGATTTTGTAATACGACACAGGTGCAGGATTTCCTGCTGCTGTTATATTACAGACGGGATCCTGTTAGACCTAGAGATGTGACGGGATTTGGTTGAGCAGAACGATCTCGCGGCGCCTAGCCTCGGTTTTAGCGGGCGCGTGCTGGCGGATGAACAGAAGGAGCGGCGAACGGGGGATTGGTCATGAGGACTTGTCGCGTGAATTAGAGCGGGAACTTCAGGAAAAAGGGATTGAAAAGGGCTTGCTACAGGAGCTCCTAACAGGCAAGAGACAGGTTGCGCAGACCGGCTTTCGCGGGGCTGTTTAGGAGAGGTGATTGAAAAGGCAACGGGGTTATCCCGAAAACCTTACGAAGCATTTGCATTGAGCCTGGTGAGAGGCAGGATGCCACATTCGATGGCTTGCATGCCAGAATAGAAATTTGATAATCTGTGCGTAGCTGCAAACGGTGATGGGGCTCACCGGAACCGCCTATGATAGGCTGATGGCTCCTGCGATGCGCGAACGCGTCTTTGTGGTTCCCGCGCATGGCAGGAGCCATTCATGTTTGCGCAGATGGGAGGGGGAGAATTGGACGAACTCAAAAGGATTGGCGCCGTGCTTGTCGGGGGGGCTATCGGCGGTGCTCTTCGCGATCTCGTCGACGCGGCCGTCGGTCAAATTCACTTATTTCCACTCGGGATTTTGCTAATCAATCTCACAGGAGCTTTTCTGCTCGGCATGATACAGCAGCTCGCTGTAAAGCACGCGTTGCCCCACTGGGTGGTGGCGGGACTCGGCCCGGGCGTCATGGGCGGATATACGACTTTTTCCACCTTCGCCGTCGGCGGGTGGGAGGCGCTACGGTTGGCCCCTTGGCAGGGTGTGCTGTACCTCGTACTGACCGCCGTTCTCGGTCCCCTCTGCGCGTGGCTGGGAACGAAGGCAGTGCCCGTGCGGGCGACGCCCGACGACGAATGGGAAGCCGAAGAGGAGGTTTCGCTGTGAACGACGCCGTGCTTTGGTTGACGACGGGCGGGTCGGCCATTGGAGCGGTGCTTCGGTACGTTCTGGGCCAGTGGATTGGCAAGGTGAACAAAACGCGATTTCCGTGGGGCACGTGGATCATCAATATGGTGGGCACACTGTGTTTGGCTGTCTTCACAGCACGCCTTGCACATGAGGATCCGCATCTTTTCACCTTTCTTGGCGCGGGTTTCTGCGGCGGATTCACGACGTTTTCGAGCTTTTCCACGGAAACCGTGGCTCTGTGGCAAATGCATCGCGTCTTGGCCGTCATGTACGTGGCGTCGTCTGTCATCTTGGGACTCGCCATTGCCGCCGTGATCGACATGTCATTGCACGTGGGATGACTGAGGCGTGCAAACTTTGAATCGTCCCGGTATCTACGGCGTTTGGCGCCTCGCGCGGGGGCAAGGCGCCGAAGCAGAGGTGTGCGCTCACGAAATGGTGATCGGGATGGAGACGAAGGGCTCCTTTTTGCCGTGAATGAGCAGGGATTTTCCGACAAAAGGGTCGATGACGAGAACCCCTTGACCTTTTTCTTCCGTCTGGATTACCAAGCAGTCCTGATAGGGAGCTGGCTCGTAACGATAAAAGCCGCCGGGATCTCCGTGCTCACGATCTAGGCTCCCTCCCAGCACGACATCCCCGCCGACCGCGGTCAGCACGATATCTTGGTGAAGTCGGAGAGAAAGGTGGCTCGGCAGGTGATCGATTTCGATGACCTCTGGATGACGTTGAATTACGCGGACCTGGACCTGCAGGAAGACCTGGCCCGGACGGGGGACGGGTCGGGCGTTCGGCTGCCGAACGTCCACGTGTCCATTTTCAAGCGTCACCATCATGGGTGAAACGGCCCCGAACGCCATAGGCTGCACCATCAGTGTTTCAGCCCCATACGGCAACACGACCGCGTTGGTCATGGCCTTGTCCAGGATGCGTTCCGGCGCTCCACCTTCGGGCATCCGATAGACTTCAAGGTGTACGTTCTCATCTGGGTCGGAGGTTGTCCAGTCCCATTCCACGAGTGCGGGATGACCAGGATTCTGGTAGATTCGGACAGCGTTCATGTCCGGGTATTCATGGTGAATGAAGAGCACTCGCTTCCACGTTCCTCGCTGACGTTCAAAGAGTTCAAGACTCTGTCCAAAAGGAGGAAGACCGATGCGCTGCGCGATATGAGAACGGTATGCGAGCAACCGCCCGTACACGTTGCCATCTTGCGAAAGCGCACTGGAGACGACCATCGAGCCGCTGGGAACGTGAGGAAGCACTGAATTCTTTGTAACATCTAATGCTGGATTGCCTTGGCTGGTTTGAGTGGGATGGTTTTTTGACAGAGATTCTACGCCGGCCACGGAGGCGCACAAGGCACCAAGGAAACAGCCGGCCAATACGAAACGACCCAACTTCCGCATCGGGTTCACCTCCATAGGGAGAAACAGTCGAGCGATATCAATTCATGGGCAGGTGAAATTCGAAGATTTCAACTGTTTTCGAATTATTTTTCCTGACTATCGCACCTGCGGTGAGAGAGAAGTACTCTCCAGCTTGAATTTCAGGCACTTCGGGAGTCCTCCCGCGTGCGTATCGCCTAAACACCTTTTCTTTATGAAGTGCTCATCGCGCGGCACAACGCGCCGCCCGTGGCGATTGCGCAAGCTTCCACGAGCATACCTGGCCTCGTTCGCGACGCGGAGAGAGCCTCATCAATGGTCGCAGCCGTCCGTTGGTCTACGAAATGGTAACGGGGATCGATATCCATTGAACCTTCTTGCCATGGATCAGAAAATAGGAGGACGGTGTCGTCCCGATGACAAGATTACCCTCTCCGCGCTCCATGGTCCGAAGAACGACACAATTTCGATAGGGTGCTGGCTCAAAATGATAGAACCCGCCCGGGTCTCCGAACTTACGGTCCAAATCGGCGCCAAGTTCCACTTCGTCTCCGGTTTCCGTTAAGACAATGTCCTGGTGCAGACGGAGGGACAGATGCGACGGAAGATTGGAGATGACAATCACATCAGGATGGTGCTGAACAGCGTGCGTGTGAACGTCAATAAGCATCTGGCCAGGCTGAGCGACCGGCGTTGAGGTCGGCGACTTTACTGTGATACGACCGCTGTGGAACGTTACAACGAGTGGGCTGCCCATGCCGAGCGAGATGGGCTCCATGATCAGGCTTTGTGTACCGTAGGGCAGGATTACCGCGTTATCCATGGCCACGTGGTAAATCTCTTCTATCGGTTTTCTGCTCGACACTCTAAACACGTCTAACTGGTTGGTGCCATCCCCGTGACTCCAGTCCATCCACGTCCATGGGACTAGCGCAGGGCTTCCGGGGTCCTCGAAAATTTGTACATTACTCATGTCCGCCTGCGAGTGGCTAACTGACTTCATAAGTTTCCACCCAGCTGTCGTGCGTACGAAAAGCTCGAAACGCTGGCCGTATGGCGTCCAATTTAGCTGCGGGACGAGGTGTCCCTTCTGCGCCAGTAGCCGAGCATAGACATCTCCATTCGAGGAAAGAGAAGAGTGCACGGTTACCATGCCCTTTGGGACAGGCGGCATGGCTAAGTCGGACGATGCTTCCATGGCTGGGGCGGGTGCCGGGTACAACCGCTTGGCAACGCCGCTCAACGCGCCGGTCACGGCGGTAAGTCCACCTAGGATCGTCAAGCTTACGAGAACTCGACGTGATTTTTTCATAGGTGTTTTCCCCCATAAAGAACCATTGAACATCAAAACTCAATATGCTGGTGGGTGGAGATAGGCGCTCACCCTATAGAAACTTACTCTTAGGCGAGATTTGGTGTTAGGATATGGGGTCGATAAAGGTGCATTGTACCTGTTGTTCGTGTGGGAGGATACAAAAATCGTGCCCCAATCAGGTGCTCCGCTAACATTTGTGACAATCTCAACGTGTCCTGCACCGGATGAATCCAACACCACATCGCCCAGCGCCACACTGTTTACTGACTCCGTGTACATCTGCACGCCGTAGTAGCCGTTGCTGTAGTTACTTGTGGCGTCGTTAATGAGAGAATATGCATTAATCCACATCGTACTTCCGTCGGTGGCACTATCTGCATACCAAGGATATACTGCTCCCTCAGGTGAAGTAATCATTGGATACACGTGTACCTGGATACCGTACGACGAGTCGCTGCCGCCGAAGCCGGCCCAGAGGCATTGGCTGACGTAATCAGCGCAGTCATTACCAGGGTACGCATAGAATAAGGGATTGTAGTTTTGTGTCCTGACGGAATCGCCCGAGTTATTGGTGTGTGAGAGCGCATAGCTTGCTGCTCCAGAACGGTTGTAGGAGATGTAGTACGGTCCTGTAGTCCCGTTCGGGACAGTGGAACCGCTACTGACGACCGTGCTCGTGACACCAGGATGAGCGGGCGGAAGCCTCTTGGGTTCGGCCTTCTCCTTGGCGATTTCTTCAGGAAAGGACTGAATCAGGCTGTTCCAGTCGACGTTGGTTCCAAAGGCGTCCTTAAATTCGTCTGTATAATCATCATTGATAATCTTCCATTCTCCTTGGCCGTCCATTTGAAGCGTTAACGTGTGAGCTACCGCGGGGAAATGAGCGTCTACCTTGGGTTCTTCTTCCATATGCATGACCGCGTTTGGCATAATGGATAACGTAGCTCGCGAACCCTGTATCGTCAAACTCAAGATGGTTGGTTGGTAAGTGAAGTCGTGAACCCACGCATCACCCCAGGCCTTCCACGCTGTGTAAAAGGACGTCAATCTGCCGTCTGCGTATGCCTCCGACGGTGTTCCCTGTTCCATTAAGAAGTCAGGAAGCACGAGTTGGCGGGACTGCTGGGTGACGAGAGGCAATTCGCCGTACAACGCTGTGTGTGTAGAGCACCTTCTCGAGCGTGGAAGCCGAAGAACGCTGCTCTTGCAACCATTGTTGCGCCAGGTTTCCTGATGATGGAACATTGACGGGCGCGGGTGTGGCATTTGCACTCGTTGTGTCGGCCGTTGCCACTGGCCAACCCGCAAGGGCCATCGCTGCGGTCACGGACAGGGCTGCGAACGGAGTTTTCTTCAAAGTCTCATCCTCCTCATGACAAAAAAGTAGATAAGAGATGATCGGATCATAATCTGAGGATCCATAATTGTAAATACCCATTTTTTAAGGGTGAGTCATCTTGTGGTGGGGGGTAAATTCCAGGGGCGTTTGTTCGTATTCAAAAACGAGGACGCATTTCTCCGGATCCATTTTCGAAGAAGTGGACCATGTCGGGGAAACCGACGAAGCCATGCCCGAGGGTGGAATGTAATTGTGAAGCGCATGCGTGGCACTGAGATGCCACCTGACTAGAAGCGCGAGGTGCAGCCTTTTGTCCCGCACCTGCATCCCGCCTGAACCTTCATGTGAAGTGAGCGGAGCCCCTATCAACGCTCACCGTTCCCTCCCTTCACGAGGCTTCATGACCTTGCATCATGTCCATCATCAGTCAAACGTTCTCATGCGTCGTACGCAAATGCTAAGTGCCCCGATGGCCATCGTGCCAAGGCCAACAACCATCAGCACAACAGGCGCGCCTGACTTGTCAGACCAAAGTCCTGCGAGTACCATCGCCAGCGGCGTGGCTAAGTTTCCGACGGAATCCAAAGTTCCAAGCACACGTCCTTGGAGATCCGGGGCTACAAGTGTCCGTATGGCCACCGTAATGAGAATGCTCACGAACGCAAACGCGAAGCCGGTTAGAAAGATAAAGGGTAAAGCAAGCATGGGCTTATGCACCAAGGACACCGATCCCATCAGGAGACCCGCTAATATTGTGGCGAGGCCCATCCAAGCCCAGCGTTTTCGTATGTGATGACCTAGAGCCATGAGCACGCCGGATCCCGCCGCAAATCCGAGTGGGAATGCTCCTTGAATCGTGCCCAACTCGGTCGGGGTCGTTTTCCAGGTTAAGACCGCAATCGTTGGAATCAGTAATGTGGCTCCATATGAGAAAAAGTTTAAGCAGAAGGCGAAAATTGTAATGTAACTTGCGATAGCATTTTTGGACACGAAGACAACGCCGTTCACTAAATCCTTGAGGAACTTTGATTTTTTGGCCGTTTCTATATGAGGGTTGGGAAAAGGTTTGGCAGCAAGCACAAACAGCGCTGAAACTGCAAAACTTATCGCATCCCCAATCAATGCAGCTGAAATACCGAACCAGGAAACGATACTCCCCCCTAAAACGGGCCCTAGCACTCGCGATAACATGATTGCCACCTGTAAAGCGCTGCTTGCCCGAGGCAGACCTTGCTCTCCAACGATGTGAATTAAGGAGGCAGAAAAAGCGGGATCGCGAAACTGAGAAGCGGCAGAGAGCAGTGCCAGCAAAACAAGGAGCTCCCAAAAAGGCGCTTTGGATAGGATGAGGTAGATGAGCATCCCTACGATCATGGACTGAATGAAATCAAACATCACCATCAATTTGCGCCGGTCCACTCTGTCCACAACCGTACCGGCAACAGTGCCAAGCGCAACAGACACCATCATGCGTACAGCTAAGACGACGGACATGGCGGCTGGGCTTTTCGTGGTCATGAGGACCCACAGGGTGATGGCAACGGTATTGAAGGTATCCCCAAAAGAAGAAATGGTTGTTCCGGTCAAGATGAGCCAAAAGCTGTAGTTGTTCGAAAGTCGTCCAGGTGAGCCAGCCTGCGTATCCATGACGGTATCTTCATGATTCATATCATCACCTGTTGCGGCGGGAGTGTGGTGTCCGCAAACATGGACTGCCCCCTCAAGAGCATCACGGCGAAGACAATGGCTAACAGGGGATGTTCCATAATTGTGGACGAGATGGATGGCTTCATCCATGCACGCCTGTATGCAGCAAGCAAGCCAATCCAGTCGATGGCATGGTCCCTGTGTGTCGTCTACGTGTGAACAACGCTGTGAAAGCGAAGGTGAGGACGTGCGAGCGACAGTTCCCTTGAGCACCGTCTGGGCTTTCCGCGAAAAAGCTAGACCATGACGCAGAATCCGTCGTATGCCAAAAAAGTAGATAAAATATAATCAAATCTTAATTTGTTAACGGAAATTTGTCAATGAACCGTTTGAGGGGGAATTCGTCATGAACAGGCGCTCGTCAGTGGATGCATCGTTCTGCGTAGCGTGGGCTTTTCCGGGGGGAGTTGCGCGCAGACGATGTGACAACACGGCTGAGGCGCCGCTAGAGGCCGGCATGGCGTCCTGACGCGAACCTATCCCATCACCATGCCGCTCGATGGAGAAGTGTAGGACTCAGAAAATGGCCTCATCTGACTTTTGATACTAGCATTTTCCTTGCAGAAGTCAAGGGCTCGTGTGGCGTGAAAAGAAAGGGTGGCGCGTGGAAGAAAAACCAAATGCGCGCGCAGCCCCCGTGGACACCACCCTGATTTGAGGAATGCGCGCGCATGGGTGACAAACTGATCATAGCATGGAACACGAAATTGTGGGAAGGTAATTGTTGATTTTATAACCACAGGAACGGTTGTTTAGGCGCAAACTTCCTAGTGCCGATGGCGCTCCACCGGGCGCACATTCCGTTTGAACACGAACATGCGCATGAAGACGTACGACGCGGAAGACGAAACGAACATCGCACCGCCCTTGGCAAGGTTGCTGCCGAGCATGTAGGGGAGCCCTCGGTGCGTCACGAGATAATCGTTTGCGCCCACCAGAATCGCGTCGTTCAGCACCAGGTTGATCAGCGACTGAAGCGCAAACTTCATTTTCTCTTGGCGCGATCCCGTCGCGATGTCACCAAAGGTCCAGAATCGATTCCATAAATAGCTGTTGCAGATGGCCGCCATCACACCCAACGTGTTGTAAGCCATCAGCGCCAGCGGTGAACGGGTTGGAAACGCCACGAGGAGCGCATTTAGCACGCCGAGATCGACGGCCGCGTTCATCACGCCGACGAGCAGAAACTTGAAGTAGCGCCGCACATAGCGGTAGACGACGCGCACCGCGTACACCATTTGACCCCTCTTTTGTCGCTCTTCTCGGTCATCCCCATACTTCGTGCGCGATTTCGACGACGTGACGAAGTTTTGCCCACTGTTCCTCCTCGGTCAACAGGTTGCCTTCTTCGGTGGACGCGAAACCGCACTGCGGGCTGAGGCAAAGCTGCTCAAGCGGGACGTAGCGGCTCGCTTCGTCGATTCGCCGCTTCACCTCGTCCTTGTCTTCAAGCGCTCCATGTTTGCTTGTGATGAGCCCCAGGACGATGGAGAGCGTCTTGCGCTTCACAAAACGCAGCGGCTCAAACCCGCCTGCTCGTTCTGTATCGTATTCGAGGAAGAAACCGTCGATGTCGAGCTTCTGAAACAGCGTCTCGGCGACGGGTTCATACCCTCCCGATGAAATCCAGGTCGAACGGAAGTTTCCGCGGCAGATGTGCATGGTGATGGTCATGTCCGCGGGTTTCGCCTCGAGTGCCTTGTTGATGGTCTCTGCGTATTTGGACTCCAGGCGCTTCGGATCGCGCCCCTTGGCGATCATCTGCTGCTTTTGTTCCTCGGAGCACAGGTACGCCCAGGCCGTGTCGTCGAGCTGCAAGTAGCGACAGCCTGCCGCGTAAAAGGCGCGGATGGCGTCCTGATAGGCCAGGGCGAGATCGTGAAACAGCTCATCCTCATCCGCGTAGACGCCGTTTTGAAGTTCGCCGCGGAAATGAAGCATGCTGGGGCTCGGGATGGTCATCTTCGCCATGTGTTCGCCCGCGGCGTCCAGCAGGAAGCGGAAGTGCGCAAGCATCGGATGATCCTTGGGGAAGCCGAGCTTTCCCACCACGCGGATGGCGCGTGGGCGCGTGGTGACATTGTGAAACTGAATACCTCCCTCGCGCGGTTCGTACCCTTCCACGCCTTCGAGGTGTTCCAGGAAGTCGAAGTGCCACCACGACCTGCGCAACTCGCCGTCCGTCACGGCCGCAAGGCCAATTTCCTTTTGCTTGTCCACAATCTTACGGATGGATTCGTTTTCCACGGCCGTCAAGGCATCGCGGTCGATCTCGCCAGCGAAAAAGCGCCGTCGCGCCTCTTTCACCGGCTCGGGGCGCAGCAGGCTCCCCACCTGATCCGCCCGAAACGGGGGGTTATGGCCCAGATTCACGCGTGACATTGCCATCATCCTCATCATTCAACATTCTCGTCGGTTGGACGAGGTCATCGTACCACAAACGCGCGTGATGGCGCATGCGACGTCAAAAGTGCCCATGTGGATGGATCCGCCATGGAGACCAGCGAACGACGGCTCAAGCCAAATTGCGATTCGGCTCCCTCTTTTTTTAACTATAAATGTAAGACTCCTCCCTTTATACTGTCGATTAACTAGAAAGAACAGAATCGACAGACACAGGGAGGGTTCCGCATGCGAGCGCTCGCACATTTGGCCATTGGCGCCATCGCGTCCGGCGTTTTCGCTGCACCTGTCGCTTTTGCCTCGCCGGTTCAGGAACGCGTGGTGGTGGCCTCGCCCGATCCGCGGACGCGTAGCGTTCACGCGGATGGCGAAATTTCACCGTCGCAGCCGATGCACTTGGTCATTACGCTTCGCCTGCGCCACGAGGCGCAGCTCGAGCAGCTGATTCGAGACCTGTACACGCCGGGATCGCCCGATGCAGGTCACTTCTTGACGCCCGCGGCGTTTAACGCGGCGTATGCACCGACGGCTGAGGACGTGCAGGCCGTGGTCCAGGGGCTGCGCGCATACGGCCTCCGCGTTGAGCCGACGGTAAATCCCATGGTGCTGACCGTGAGTGGACGGGCCCGCGACGTCGAGCGAGCGTTTGGCGTGCATGAGCTCCAATTTGGGCGCGGAGCTGGCGCATGGTACGCCCCGGATGGTGCGGCCACGCTGCCTGCACCGCTCGCCGCGCGCGTGTCGGCCGTGGTAGGCCTGACGAGCGACGCGATGGAGCGCCACCTCGTCCTGGCGCACGTCGCGCCGGCAGGAGGTGGCTACACGCCCGCGCAAATTCAGCGCGCCTACGACTATACGCCGCTCTACAGCCAATACATGGGGCGCGGACAGGTCATTGCGGTGGTGACTTCCGGCTCGGTGCTCCGCTCCGACCTGCTCGCGTTCGATCGCGCCTTCGGGCTTCCGAATCCGGTGGTGCGCCAGCGGGTGATCGACGGATCGTCCACGTCTCCCGACGACGAGACCACCCTCGACTGCGAGTGGGCGCATGCCATCGCGCCGACGGCATCGCTCGCCGTGTACGAGGCCGCTCAACCGGACGCGCAGTCGTTCATCGATGCGTTTGCCCAGGTGGCGGCGGACGATGGCGCGCATGTGGTCACGACGAGTTGGGGAGCGCCCGAGTCGGAGACCGACGCGGCGACCATGCAGGCGGAGCACCAGATCTTCATGCAGATGGCCGCCCAGGGGCAGAGCGTGTTCGCCGCGGCGGGCGACAGCGGATCGTCGGACGGAACAAGCGGGACGGACGTCGACTATCCGTCGTCGGATCCGTATGTCACCGCGTGTGGCGGGACGAGGCTCGTTCTTGGTGCGGGTGCAAAGCGGCTGCAGGAGACGGCGTGGGCCGACACGGGCGGCGGCGCGAGCTCGGTGTACGGAGAGCCGTGGTGGCAATATGGCCCGGGCGTGCCGCAGACGGGCTATCGGCAGACGTGCGACGTCGCCCTGAACGCCGATCCGGCCACGGGCTACGATTTCATCTATGAGGGTCAGTGGGAGGTGGCCGGGGGGACGAGCTTTGTCGCGCCGATGATGGCCGCGACGTTTGCGCTCATCGACCAAGCGCGTGCCCTCGAAGGTAAGCCACCCGTTGGGCTCGCAGACGTCGGCATCTATGCGATGGCGCGCAACGCGTCCTACGCGCCGTACGCATTCCACGACATCACGGCCGGATCGAACGGCGCGTACAGCGCGGGCCCGGGATGGGATCATCCAACCGGCTTTGGTTCCATCGACGCGTACTACTTTTTGCACGGGCTCGACTGACGGCGCAACGGAACTCGTGGGGCGCTGCCTCCTTCTGGGCGAACATCGCCATCCAGCGCCGCGTTCGACAACCGGGTTGGTGAGGGCATTTGCGCGGATTCAATCCGGTTTTGAAGCGGATGTGCTACACTCAAGCGTTGTGAGTGGGGAGGCGATCGCATGAGCCATCATAAGCACTGGATTGTCGAGTCCATCTGTCCGCGGTGCGAGAAGACGAACGTCATCGAGGTGCCGGAGGGCGAGCTGGTGGTGCGGGTGCATTGCCAGCACTGCGAACATGGCTACGACTACAATCACATCGTCCGCGAGCACAAAGAGGTCGATGTCGACGACTGAGCTTTGCTCGCGTCGTCGCGTTGAAAACCGTACGCTTTGCCGCATGTTCGGCCGTCCCGCGAGGGGCGGCCTTTTCACGTTTTCTCCGGGGGCTCCACCGCGAGTCGGTAGCCCACACCCGGCTCGGTCACGATGCGCCAAGGGCGGGATGGATCGTCCTCCAGTTTCTTGCGCAGGTGGCCGATGTAGACGCGCAGGTAGTGGGCGGCGTTGTCGGGATCGACGTCGCCCCACACCTGGCGCAGGAGCTGGCGCTGCGTCACGACTTTGCCTGCGTTTTGCGCCAAGAGTTTCAGCAGATCGTACTCGATGGGCGTGAGTTTGACCGCCTCGCCGTACAGCTCGACGCGCCGCTCAGCCAAGTGGATGGAGAGGCCCGCGGCTTCGATGACGGGCTCGTCCTCGACGCGCGCGGCGTGCCGGAGTGCGACGCGGATGCGGGCGAGGAGCTCGCCCATCCCGAACGGTTTGACGACGTAATCGTCTGCCCCTGCGTCGAGCGCCGCAATCTTGTCGGTCTCGGCGTCGCGCACCGTCAGCATGATGACGGGCATCTGCGACCACTCGCGCAGTCGGCGGAGAACCTCGACGCCCTCGATGTCCGGCAGGCCCCAGTCGATCACGGCGAGATCGGGCCGCTTCGTGCTGGCGATGACCAGCGCCTCCTCGCCAGTCGACGCTTCGAGGACCTCATATCCGTGTCCCCTGAGCGCGATCTGCATGAGCTTCAGAATCGCGCGTTCATCGTCCACGACGAGAATTTTCGCTCCGCTCAACGATGTTCCGCCTCCTTTGGCGCTTCGCGCGCCTCAAGCCGTATGCGAAACGCGGTGCCGGGATGCATCCGCTTCACCTCAATCTTCCAACCGTGAGCCTCGACGACGGCCCGCACGATGGCGAGGCCGAGGCCGGTCCCGGGCAAACTCTGCACCGATCGGCCGCGATAAAACTTGTCGAATACGCGGTCGACTTCGTCTTCCGGGATGCCCATGCCGTAGTCACGGACCTCCACGGTCGCCTCCGTTCCCTGAGCCGTCACGAGGACGTCAATCGGGGCGCCGGGCGGCGAGTATTTGGCGGCGTTCGACAAAAGATTGACCAGCGCCTGTTGAAACAGTGCCTCGTCCACCTCGGCGATGGGCGATGGGTCAGGTGCCTGCACGCGGACGGGGTGGTCGGCGGTCAGTTCGGACACTTCGCGCAGGGCGCCGCGGATGAGGTCGGCGAGATCGGACGGGCGCCGGTTGAGCACAAGCAGACCGCCTTCGATGCGCGCCATGCCGATGAGATTCGCGACCAGGCGGTTCATGCGGAGGGCGCTGTTGCGGAGGGTCAGCACGAGCTCGCGCCTATCGGCCGGATCGAGCGACGCCTTTGGATCCATGAGGGCTTCTGACGCGCCGAGCATGGTGGTGATGGGGGTGCGCAGCTCGTGCGAGATGGAGTTCAGGATGGCCGTTCGAACGCGCTCCGACTCCGCCGCGACGTCGGCGAGCCGGGCGCGCTCCTCGGACGCGATTCGGCTGAGGGCGATGGCCACCAAGTTGGCCATGGCCCGAAGAATATCGACGATCTCGCCGCGCGTGGCGAGCCGAAACTGCCCGGGCTCGCCGACGACGAAAGCGCCGTACACCTCGTCCTGCGCGCGAATGGGCACATAGAGAAACGCCGCCTGGCCATGGGCTTTGGACCCGAAGCTGGCGAGATCGCCGTGGCGCAACACCCAGTCGAGGACCTGCCGGTCAATCACGGGGTCGGCCTCGTCACCGGGGAGAGCTCGAAGGTCAAAGCCCGTCGGGCGCTTGAGGGCGATGTAGGCGTGCGTTTGCCACAGTTCTCGCACCTGCTCCAGCGCCGTTTGCACGACGTGCGCCTCGTCCATCGCGGCCGTCAGGGCGCGGCTCATGCGAAACAGCGTCTGCGCAATGCGGGCGCGCTGGCTTGCCTCTTCGGCTCTTCGCCGCATGGTGGACGCGAGCCCCGCCGTGGTGATGGCCACCACGAGAAAAACCGCGAACGACACGAGGAAGCGCAGATCGCTCACGGCGTAGCTGAAGATAGGGGGCACGAAGAAGAAATCGAACGACATGAGTCCCAAGCAGGCCGCAAACACGCCGGGCCACAGGCCGTACACGGCCGCGGCGATCACGACAGGGATCAGGTAGAGCATGGCGATATTGACGCGATCGTAGTGAAAGTCGAGCAAAAACACGAGGCCGGTGAGGAGGGCGTCCATGCCGCACACGGCGGCATACGCCTGGACGGCGCGGCCGGGCCGCGGCGTGGCCAGCTCGCCGGGGCGCCCTTCCTGCCACCACGTGGGCCATGTCGAGCGCAGGATCTGCCATTTGGGGGTGAATCGCACACGCATCCACTCCGTGCGGCGCGGGCCGCAGACGTTCTCTCTCCAGAAGGGTAACCCGCGGATGACCCGTTGCCAACGATTTTTATGCATTTTTTACGCTTCCCGCGCGGAATCATCATCCGAACCCTCATACCGGGCTGGATAGACTGCGGAGTGTCGGCTGGGAGGAGGGAGACGTGTGGAGGATGTCGTGTCGGTCGCGCTGTTTTTCGCGGTGTTCGCCATCTTGTACGTCATTCATCGATCTTTCGACCGTTCGTAGGGAGGCGTGACGATGTGGTTTTTGCTCGTGTTGTCCGTCGCGGTGATGGTGTATCTCGTCTATGTGATGTTTCACCCCGAGAAGTTCTGATTTCTGTGCGATGAGTTCGAAGACATGACAGGCAAGGGGAGGCACGTCCAGTGACAGCATCCGGCATTGTCGCCATCCTGCTCGTGGTGCTCGCGCTCGTTGCGTGCGCGTGGCCGCTTGGAGGTTATCTGTATCGAACCTTCGCGGGCGAACGGGTTCGGCCGGACGCCGTGATGGCGCCTGTCGAGCGCACCATCTACCGGCTCATCGGCGTCAATCCCGACGTCGAGATGGACTGGAAAGCGTACCTGCGCGCCATGATGGTGTCGAACCTCGTCATGGCGCTCTTCGCGTACGCCGTCTTCCGGCTCCAGGGGGCGCTTCCGCTCAACCCTGCGCATATTCCGGCGATGCCCCCATACCTCGCGTTCAATACGGCGGCGAGCTTTATCACGAACACCAACTGGCAGAACTACGCGGGCGAGCAGTCGCTGTCGTATTTGAGCCAGATGATCGGGATCACGTTCCTGCAATTCACGTCTGCCGCCACAGGGCTCGCCGCCGCCATGGCGTTTTTGCGCGGTCTGAGTCGCCAGAAGACGGACGCGCTCGGCAACTTCTGGGTCGATCTCGTCAAGGCGCACACCCGCGTCCTGCTGCCGATTGCCGCGGTGCTCGCGCTCCTGCTCTTGGTGCTCGGCGTCCCGGAGACGCTCTCGGGACCCGCGGTTGTGCACACCCTCGCTGGCAGCATGCAAACCATCGCCCGCGGTCCGGTCGCCACGCTCGAAGCTATTAAGCAGCTAGGGACCAACGGCGGTGGATTTTTCAACGCCAATTCGGCGCATCCCTTCGAAGATCCGAACGTGTGGACCTGCATTCTCGAAATCATGGGCATGGGCCTCATTCCCACCGCCCTCGTCTTCACCGCAGGCTATTTTCTCCGCAGCCGCCGCTTGGCTTGGGTGCTCTGCACGCTGCTCGGCGCCATCCTGCTTTTGGGCACGTACGTGGTCTACGCGTACGAGGCATCCGGCAACCCTATCCTGGCACATGCGCTCGGCGTGCACGGCCCCAACATGGAGGGCAAGGAGGTCCGCTTTGGCCTGCCGCTGACGAGTTTGTTTGTCGCCACGACCACCGCCTACACGACGGGCGCCGTCAACGCCATGCACGACAGCCTGATGCCCGTAAGCGGCATGGTGCCGCTTCTCTTCATGATGTTCAACCTGATCTTCGGCGGAAAGGGCGTTGGGCTGCTCAACATCCTGATGTTTCTCATCATCGCCGTTTTCATCTCCGGGCTCATGGTCGGAAGGACGCCAGAGATTTTCGGGAAGAAAATCGAGGCTCGCGAGATGAAGCTTGCCACCGCGGCGATGCTCGTCCATCCGTTTGTAATTCTCGTGCCAACGGCCATCGCCATGGCCATGCCATCTGCCCGGGCCTCGATGGGGAACCCCGGACTGCATGGCTTTACCGAGGTCTTGTACGCCTTCACGTCTGCCGCGGCCAACAACGGCTCCGCGTTCGCAGGGTTGAATGGCAACACGCCGTTTTACAACATCGCCATCGGGCTCGTGATGCTCTTTGGGCGCTACGTGTCGATCATCGCCATGCTCGCCATCGCAGGTTCGCTCGCCGGCAAGGCGCGCATTCCCGAGACGTCCGGGACGCTCAAGGTTGACACGTTTGCCTTCGGCTACGTGTTCGTCGCCGTCTTCGTCATTGTCGGCGCACTGACCTTCTTCCCGTACCTGGCGCTCGGCCCCATCGGCGAACAGCTGCAGCTCGCGTGAAAGGAGAGTCTTCATGGCACGTCAACGCTCGTTCGATCGCGCCCTCGTCATGCGCGCATGTGTCGATTCGTTCCTCAAGCTCGACCCGCGCGCCATGGTGCGCAATCCCGTCATGTTTGTCGTCGAGATCGGCATGGCGGTGACCCTGGCGCTCACCTGCGATCCGAACCTGTTTGGCTCGGTCGTGCGCCCGGGCGACATGGCCCATGCGCGCGCCTACGATCTCGCCGTGACCGCCATTCTCTTCGTCACGCTGCTCTTTGGCAACTTCGCCGAGGCGATCGCGGAGGGCCGCGGGAAGGCCCAGGCCGAGGCGCTGCGCAGGACCAAGACGGAACTCATGGCGAACGTCCAGCGGGACGGGCGCTACGAGCGAATTCCCGCCTCCGATCTGCGCAAAGGCGACATCGTGAGGGTGACCGCGGGGGAGCTGATCCCCGCGGATGGCGAGGTCATCGAGGGCATCGGCAGTGTGGACGAATCCGCGATCACCGGCGAGTCCGCGCCAGTCATCCGCGGCGCAGGCGGGGACTTCAGCTCCGTCACCGGCGGCACGAAGCTGCTTTCCGATGAACTCATCATCCGGGTCACGGCCAACCCCGGCGAGACCTTCCTCGACAGGATGATCGCGCTCGTCGAGGGCGCGTCGCGGCAGAAGACACCGAACGAAATCGCGCTTTCGGTGCTCCTCGCGGGGCTGACACTCATTTTTCTCATTGTGATTGACTGTCTGCCGCCCATCGCGAAAGGCCTCGGGGCGCACGTGGACGTCGCGACGCTCGTGGCGCTTTTGGTCTGCTTGATTCCGACGACCATCGGCGCGCTCTTGTCCGCCATCGGCATTGCGGGCATGGATCGCGTCATTCGCTTCAACGTGATCGCCAAATCCGGGAAGGCCGTGGAGGCAGCCGGCGACGTCGACACCCTCATTCTCGACAAGACGGGGACCATCACCATCGGCAACCGGCTCGCATCCGCGTTTCTACCGGTCCAAGGCGTCGACGAGCGCGCCCTCGCCGAGAAAGCGGCGCTTTGTTCGCTCTTCGATGAGACGCCCGAGGGCCGCTCCGTCGTCGACCTGGCCAAACAGCTCGGCGTTTCTCTCCGGCGCGAGAATTACGCCCATGCGCGCAACGTCGAGTTTTCGGCCGACACGCGCATGTCTGGCCTCGATCTGCCAGACGGGACCCGCCTGCGCAAAGGGGCGGCCGACGCGATGAAGCGCTACGTTTTGGCGCAAGGAGGCCAGATTCCCGCCGATCTCGACGCGGCCGTGGAGCGCGTCGCCAAAGAGGGCGGCACACCGCTCGTGGTGGTCGAGAATCAGCGCGTGTATGGCGTCATCTACTTGAAGGACATCGTCAAGCCGGGCATCCGCGAGCGGTTCGAGGAACTGCGCAAGATGGGCATCCGCACCATCATGTGCACGGGTGACAACCCACTCACCGCGGCGACGATCGCGCGCGAGGCGGGGGTCGACGAATTTGTGGCTGAGGCAAAGCCGGAGGATAAGATGCGGCTCATCCGGCGCGAACAGGAGCAGGGCCGGCTCGTGGCCATGTCGGGCGACGGCACCAACGACGCGCCCGCGCTTGCTCAGGCCGATGTCGGGCTCGCGATGCAAAGCGGCACACAGGCGGCGAAGGAAGCCGCGAACATGGTCGATCTCGACTCCGACCCGACGAAGCTCATCGAGGTGGTGGCCATCGGCAAGCAGCTGCTGATCACGCGCGGCGCGATCACGACGTTTTCGATTGCGAACGACGTCGCAAAGTACTTCGCCATCATCCCGGCGATGTTCACCAGTTTCTTGCCTGCGCTCGGCGCGCTGAACGTCATGCATTTGACGAGCCCGCGGAGTGCCATCCTGTCGGCGCTCATCTTTAACGCCGTCATCATTCCGCTGCTCATCCCGCTCGCCATGCGCGGCGTCAAGTACAGGCCGACGAGCGCGATGCACCTGTTGATGCGGAACTTGCTCCTGTACGGCGTCGGCGGCGTCATCGCCCCCTTCATCGGGATCAAAGTCATTGACGTCGTTCTGCACGCGCTTGGCGCAGTGTGAGAAAGGAGACATGAGCCGTGGTCAATGTGTGGAGAAGCCTTCGCTTTACCCTCGTGTTCGCGTTGCTCCTGGGCATCGTGTACCCGCTCTTCTTCGTGGCGCTCGGGCGGATCGCATTCCCTTGGCAGGCGCAAGGGAGTCTCGTATCCGCAGGCGGCCGCGTGGTGGGATCCAAGCTGATTGCCCAGCCGTTTCCGCAGCCCATGTGGTTCCAACCGCGTCCGTCCGCGGTGAACTACAATGCGGACGGCTCGGGCGGATCGAATCTCGGACCCACAAACCCGGCGCTGGTGCAGGAGGTTCGGCAGAATCTGAAGGCTGTGCTGCGTGAAAACCCAGGGCTTCAGGTGAGCCGGATCCCGACAAGCATGGTGGAGTCTTCTGGGTCGGGGCTCGATCCCGACATCGACCTGGCGGACGCGTACGATCAAATTCCGCGCGTCAGCCAATCGACGGGGCTCTCACAAGCGTGGCTTCGCGCACTCGTCGAGCGCGACGCGGTGTACCCGGCCCTCGGCCTGTACGGGGAGCCGATGGTCAACGTGATGGAGCTCAACCTGGCCATTTGGGCTAAGCTTCATCCCGGCGCGCAGGTGGGGAAAGCGACATGACGGAGGCGCATGGGGCGGGTGGGCTTGGCGGATCGAAAAGGCGGGGGCGCCTACGGGTATTCGTCGGCGCGGCGCCAGGCGTGGGGAAGACGTACACGATGCTTCGCGAGGCGCGCCGGTTGCGGGACGAGGGCGCGGACGTCGTGATTGGCTGGGTGGAGACCCACGGCCGCTCTGCGACGGAAAAGCTGCTCGACGGGCTGGAAGTGGTGCCCCCGCGCGTGTACAAGGTAGGCCAGGCCACCTTTGAGGAGCCGGATATCGACGCGATTCTCGCGCGGCGCCCGGAGGTGTGCGTGATCGACGAACTGGCCCACACGAATCCGCCGGGTGCCATGCATGAGAAGCGGTACGAAGATGTCATCTATCTGCTGCAACGCGGCATCTCGGTGATGACAGCCTTCAACATTCAGCACCTGGAGTCGGTGCGGGATGAGGCGCAGAAGCAGCTCGGACTGCGCGTGCGCGAGGTGGTGCCGGATTGGTTTTTGCGCGAGGCGGACGAGGTTGCGGTCATCGACGTGACGCCCGAGACGCTGCGGCAGCGGTTGCGCGACGGCGAAATTTATCCGCCGGAGAAGGTGGACGCCGCGCTGCACAACTTCTTTCGCATCGACCGCCTCGCGTGGCTCCGCCAGATGTCGTTGAGAGCGGTGGCCGACGACGTGGACGAACGCCTGGAGCAGTCGTACGAAAGGCGCGCCATTCCGGGGCCCGTCGGCGCGAAGGAGGTCGTGCTCGTCTGCGTGAGCCATCCGGATCGAGCGGCGACCCTGATTGAGCGCGGCCGAAGGATGGCCATGCGGATGAAAGGGGATTTGTATGTCGTGTTCGCGGCCGAAACGGACGAAGATCGCATGACGGATCGGGCGCGCGCCGACGTCGAGACCCTGAAGCACCTCGCCGAGCTGCAGGGGGCCGAGTGGCTGCTTGAGCCGAAGCGGGATCGCCCGGTGGGAGAAGTCATCCTGCGGGTCGCGCGGCGCGTGAATGCGACGCAGGTGGTGATGGGCCAGCCGCGGCGAGGCACGTCGCGGCGGCTCCTGGCGTGGCATCATCCCGTGCACTACCTGCTCAAGCACCTCCAGTACGTCGACCTCCGCGTCGTTGGCTGGCGGCCGCTGTCGCCGCAGGCGCGGGAACAGCGCAACTTGGCGAGCGAGCGCGTCGTGCGCGAGCGGAAGCTTCCGGGCAAGCTCACGCTTTACATCGGCGCGGCGCCGGGCGTGGGCAAGACGTACCGCATGCTGCAGGATGCGCACGACTGGAAGGCGCGCGGGATCGATGTGGTGATTGGGCTCATCGAGACGCACGGCCGGGCGGAGACCGAGGCGCAGATCGGCCAGCTCGAGCGGATTCCGAAGCGGCGGATCGAATACGGCGGGAAGGTGTACGAGGAGCCCGATCTCGCCGCAATTCTCGCGCGCCGGCCGCAGGTGGTGCTCATGGACGAGCTCGCGCACACCAATGCGCCGGGCAGCTTGTTCAAAAAGCGGTATCAGGACGTGTTGTACCTGATGGAACACGGCATCGACGTCGTGTCCGCCGTGAACGTCCAGCACCTCGAAAGCCTGAAGGATCGGGTCGAACACATCACCGGCGCGGCCATCCGCGAGCGCGTGCCGGACTGGTTTGTGAAGCTGGCCAGCGAGGTGAAGCTCATCGACGTGAGTCCAGAAACCCTGGTGGAGCGGTTGCTCGAGGGGAAGATTTATCCACCCGAGAAAGTCGAGCAGGCCTTGGCGCACTTCTTCCATCCCGCCCATCTCGCGGCGCTGCGCGAAATTGCCCTCCGGGAAGTGGCGGATGTGGTGGACGGGCGCATCGCCACGCCGCCTGACGATCCGGAGCGAATCTTGGTCTGCGTCAACTACCGTCCCCACTCCGAAGCGCTGATTCGCCGCGGTTGGCGCATTGCGGACCGGCTGCAGGCCAAGCTGTACGTGCTCGTGGTGCAAACGGAGTTCCCGCTTTCCGCGCAGAGCGAGCGAGATTTTCAGGCCGTGCGCGATCTCGCCGAGCAGTTCGGAGCCACGTTTCTGCTCCAACCCGCGCTGCACAAAACGGTAGGTCAGGTAATTGTGGAGACCGCCGCCGCCGAATCCGTGTCGCAGATCGTCATGGGGCAGCCTATCTCCCGCGGATGGTCGATGCGGCTCGCCCATCGGCCCATCGCTTACGTGCTGAACCAGGCGGAATTTGCCGATCTCCACATCGTCGCTTACGCCGGGCGATGGTCGCAACCTTCGGCCTAGGCCGAAGGGGTGGCCGTCCGCGCTCATGGGGGCCAGCCGCGAACAGGGGTAGAGGGCGCTTCTCGGCGGCGGAGGCGTTCAGGTGCGCTGCAGCTTTGCGAGCGGCACGAAATCGTAGCCCATTGCGACGGCGACCTCAAGCACGTACGGCAGCGCTTCCGGCGTGCCCTTGGCAAACGGCCCCGCGTGCATGAGGATGATGCCGCCAGGCGTGAGCTTAGGCAGCACGTTGGCCGCGATCGTGGGACCGGGGATGCCCGACCAGTCGACCGAATCGATGTCCCACAACACGACCTCCTCGTGCATCGAAGCTGCGATGCGGCGGACGCGCGCGTCGATGTCGCCATAGGGCGGCCGAAAGTAACGGACCGGACCGGGAACGACCTTCTGAATCGCTTCCACAGCCTCCTTGAGTTCCTTTTCGATCTCGGCGTCCGTGAGCTTCGTGAGATAGGGATGCGTCATGGTGTGATTGCCGATCTCGTGACCCGCCTCGTGGATGGCCTTCAGCACCTGTGGAAACCGCTCGACCTGTTGGCCGATGCAGAAAAACGTCGCGGGAACGCCGTAGTCGCGCAGGATCGACAGAATCCTGGGCGTCATGGTTTCGTCCGGGCCGTCGTCGAACGTGATGGACAGGTGGCGAGGAGTCGCGGACGAAGCTTGTGTGGGACGCTGCATGCGGGGGGCCTCCCTCGGCTGGTTTTTCGAACTTTGCCAAAAGTATTATACTAGCGCCGGCAAGGTCTAGCGCTCATCGAGTTGGAGGGAACGACAATGGAAAAGAGGACACTGGGCGGAGAACTGCAGGTTTCCGCGCTCGGCCTCGGATGCATGGGCATGTCGGACTTCTACAGCGGACGCGACGAACGGGAGGCCATGCGCACGCTGGAGAAGGCCCTGGAGCTCGGCATCACCTTTTTCGACACCGCGGACATGTACGGCGTCGGCGAGAATGAGAAGCTCGTCGGGCGAGCGCTTCGGCCACACCGCGATCGCGTCATCATCGCCACGAAGTTCGGCAATGTCCGCGCGCCCGACGGGACGTTCCTCGGCGTCAATGGCCGCCCGGAATATGTGAAACAGGCGTGCGACGCGAGCTTGAAGCGCCTGGGCGTCGACGTGATCGACCTGTATTACCAGCACCGCGTCGATCCCAACGTGCCCATCGAGGAGACGGTCGGGGCGATGTCGGACCTCGTCCGCGAGGGAAAGGTCAGGTATTTGGGGCTGTCCGAGGCGGGGCCCGAAACCATCCGCCGCGCACACAAGGTGCATCCCATCACGGCGCTGCAGACGGAGTATTCGCTGTGGAGCCGAGACGTGGAGGACGAGATCCTGCCCACCGTGCGCGAGCTTGGCATTGGCTTTGTGGCGTACAGTCCTCTCGGCCGTGGCTTTTTGACCGGCGCCATTCGCCGGTTCGAGGATTTGCCCGAGGACGACTATCGCCGCCACTCGCCGCGCTTTCAGGGCGAGAACTTCCAGAAGAATCTCCGGCTCGTCGAACAGGTCGAACGCCTCGCGCGCGAGAAGGGATGTACCCCGGCTCAGCTCGCCCTGGCGTGGGTGATGGCCCAGGGGAACGATATCGTGCCGATCCCCGGGACCAAGCGGGTCAAGTATCTGGAGGAAAATGTAGGAGCTCTTCAGGTGTCGCTGACGGCGGAAGAACTTCGCGAGATCGACGCCATCGCACCCAAGGGCGTCGCTGCGGGCGACCGTTATCCAGAAGCCAACATGCGACTGTTGGGAATTTGACGTCCCAAATGAAGCGGCGGGTGAGCGCGCCGAGCGGTTGACGTCCGCTCGGTCAGCGCCGCTTCGCCGTCAGTCGCGACGGCGCCACGGCCACAATACCGCATATGCCGATGGCGAGGAGGATGCAGGCCGCGGCACATACCCCGCCAAAACGAAACTGATCCCACACACTCGCGCCAATCAGCGATCCCAGAGCGCCCCCGAGGAAGTAGGCCACCATGTAGATGGAGTTGACCCGGCTTCGCGCTTCGTCCGAGAGGCTGTAAATGCGAGCCTGATTGGAGACCTGCGTCCCTTGAACGCCGAGGTCCATCAGCACGACGCCCAGTGCCAGCCCCGCAAGGCTATGCCGGAACGCAAAGAGCAACCCAAACGAGGCGAGCGTCACGCACGCCGCCAGGCGGGCCGTCCACACGGCCGGCAGGCGCGACGCGAGATGCCCTGCGTAGGGCGCGGCCAAAGCGCCTGCTACGCCCGCGAGCCCAAACAAGCCCGTCGCGCCGGGGCCCAAGTGAAAGGGCGGGCCGGCGAGGTACAGCGACAAAACGGTCCAGAACGAGCTAAACGCGGCAAACGACATCCCACCCAAGAGAGAGGCGTCCCGGAGATCCGGGTAGCGGCGGATCAGGTGAACGAGCGACCACAACAGTTGGCCGTAGGGCGTCCGCGTTTCCGGCGGAGATGCGGGCAAGCTGAGGCGCAGAACTGCGGCGAGTGCCACCATGCAGGCGGCCGCGATGGCATACATGGCGCGCCAGCCAAGCCCCTGGCCCACAAGTCCGGCAAAGGTGCGGGCGAGCAACACGCCGATGAGCAGACCGCTCATCACGGTTCCAACGGTACGCCCTCTCTCCTCAGCTGGCGCGAGGTGCGCGGCATACGGTACGACGAGCTGCGGCACGATGGTCGCGGCGCCAACCACGAGGCAGAGCGCGGTGAGCCAGACCAGGTTGGGCGATCCGGCCAGCAGGACGAGGCCCGCCGCCGTGGCGAGGCACATCCGGACGATGAGACTTCTCCGTTCCAAGCTGTCACCGAGCGGGACAAACAGAAACAGTCCCAACGCGTAGCCGATCTGCGTCATAGTCGCCGCAAGTCCCACCTGCCAAGACGCCGCGCGAAAATCCACTTGGATCTCGTGCAGCAAGGGTTGCACATAGTACAGATTCGCGACGGCGACCCCAGCCGCAACGGCCATCGTGAACACGAGCCGGCGAGACAGCCTCGCGCTTGGAGCGGGTTTCGGCTGCTGTAGAGACACGTGCCCCACCTCCCGTTTTACTGCCACCAAAATCATAGTGAGTTTGACGCGCATCTCCAAATGTCGCGATGCTGGGCGCGCGCCCAGGCCAGGCAGGCGCTATGGGCATAGGCTGATGTCGAGATCGCCATCCATTGAGGAGTGAAGCGAGATGCTCATTCATGTCGTCGAGCCTGGAGACACGCTCTGGGAACTGGGCAGGTTGTACCACGTGTCGGCAGCGGACATCGCGGCCGCCAACGGCATTCGCAACCCGGAGCAACTGGTGGTAGGGCAGGCGCTTGTCATCCCGGCGCGTCAGGGCGAGGTCACGGGCGCCGATCGGAGGACGATTGAAGTCAACGCGTACTTCGTTCAGTTCACAGATCCGGCACCGCACCAGCTAGACGTGTTGGCGCCGGTGCTGACGTACGTGTCGCCCTTTTCGTATCAGGCGGAGACCGACGGTTCCGTCAAGGCGCGCTCGGACGAGACGCCGCTCGTCAACGCCGCGTTGAGTGAAGGTGTGACGCCGATGTTGGTGTTGACCAACTGGCACGGCGACAGGTTTAATTCGGACGTGGCTCGCGAAATTTTTGCATCTCCCTCGGTGCAGGAGACCATCATTGAGAACGCGCTGCGCATCATGGGGGAAAAAGGGTATCGGGCGCTCAATCTCGACTTTGAGTACGTCTATGCGCAGGACCGCGACTTGTACAACGCGTTCGTTGAGCGCTGCGCCGAGCGCGTGCACAAGGAAGGGTATCTGTTGTCGAGTGCGCTTGCGCCGAAGACGTACGCGGATCAGCCCGGTCTTTTGTACGAGGCGCACGACTATCATTGGCATGGGGAGTTGTGCGACTTCGTCGTGTTAATGACCTACGAGTGGGGCTGGATTGGCGGCCCGCCGATGCCTGTGTCTCCCGTCGACCAAATTCGCAAAGTGTTGAACTACGCTGTCACCGCGATTCCGCGCGACAAGATCATGCTTGGGGTCTCGGTGTACGGTTATGATTGGACGCTCCCATTTCGGCCCGGCACGCGCGCCAGGACTTTGACACCCGTGCAGGCCGTGAACCTCGCGTATGAACAACACGTGCCGATCCAGTATGACCTTCGGGCGGAAGCGCCCTACTTCACCTATACGGACACAGAGGGGCGCCATCACATCGTTTGGTTCGAGGACCCGCGCAGCTTTCAAGCAAAAGAGGACTTGGTTGTCGAATACAACTTGCGCGGCATGAGCTTCTGGTCGTATCCGACAAATTTCCCCCAGGTGCCGTTGCTGGTCAACAACCAGTTCAACACCAAGAAAAGGGCGGCAAACGCACGCGTCTAAACGGAGCTGAGTGAGCCAAGGCGCTCTGCCGCTGTGCGGCAGGGCGCTTTTGGCGCGCCTTGGCGCTGGGCTGGCGCGGTGGTCTCTCTTGTCGAGAATGGAGCTGAGGGGAACTCACCCGAGGCCGCGACGATCCGACCAGAGGTAGCAAAAAAATACGGGTTCACTTAGTTGTTTGTGTTGACAAACTAGGTTCGCGTCTGGTATGCATAGATCAGGTTGCAGCGGCGCCGGTCGATGCTGAGTGAATTCGCGAGATATTGATGGCGCTTTCGCGGCAACGATGGTAAGCGGTTGCGCGATGTGCAGGTGCAAATCCATCGAGGGGGTATTTCGGAGTGGCAAAGAAGACATGGAAAAAACATGCAACTTGGATGGCGGCTGCGGCTGTCGTCACGGGGATCGTCGCTGGATGCGGCACGCAAACGACCAACAACCAGGGCGGATCGTCCACCGGGGCCGCGGCTGCGGTCAATCCGCACCCGAGCGTCACAATCGCGTTTCTGATGCCGGAGACCAACACCTCGCCGCGCTGGGAGTACGATGATCGCCCCGACTTCATCGCGGCGATGAAGAAACTGGATCCCAACGCTCACGTCATTTATGCGAACGCGCAGGGTTCCGAAGCCACACAGATGCAGCAGGTGGAAAGCGCCCTCACACAAGGTGCAAAACTGCTGGTCGTGGCGCCCGTAAACGGGTTTGAGGCCGCGAACATCGTCAACGAGGCGGCGCGCTCACACGTGCCTGTGATTTCGTACGACCGCCTGATTCAGAACGCCAAGGTGGACTACTATGTCTCGTTTAACAACGTCGAGGTCGGCAAGCTGCAAGGCGAGTACATCGCCCAACACACGAAGAAGGGCGGCACCGTGGTCATGTTGGACGGCGCACCGACGGACCCGAACGCCAAGCAGTTTGCGCAGGGCGCCCATGAGGTCCTGGACCCGCTCTTCAAGTCGGGCAAGCTGAAGCTCGGCTACGAGCAGTACACGCCGAACTGGGATTCGCAGCAGGCCTTGACGGAGATGCAGCAGGCCCTCACCTCGCTGCATAACCACGTGAATGCCGTGTTGGCCGCAAACGACAACCTGGCGGGCGCGGCGATTCAGGCGCTCGAACAACAGCACATCAAGGGCATTCCGGTGACGGGGCAGGACGCCACGGACGCGGGTCTCCACCGCATTTACTACGATGGCACGCAATCGATGACTGTGTATAAGCCCATTTACGAAGAGGCGGACGCCGCGGCGCAGCTGGCCTACGACATCATCACGGGCAAGAAGCCGCCGGCATCCCTCGTCAATGGCACGGTGAATAACGGCAAAGTCAACGTGCCTTCCGTGCTCCTGCAGCCCATCGTCGTGACGAAGGCCAATATCCAGAGCACGGTCATCAAGGACGGCTTCACGACTTGGGCGCGCATCAAGAACCCAGCTGAACAGCAATAAACGGTTGAGGACCGGCGCCGGAGCGCACGCGACGTGTTCTCCGGCGCTTTTTCACGACGAGAGGAGGCGCGGTACGTGACCACGGAGACCCAAACGCAACCGGTCCTCGAAGTGCGCAACCTTCGCAAGCGCTTCGGCGCTGTGCAAGCGTTGAGCGGCGTTTCGTTTTCGGTCAACAAAGGCGAGATTGTGGCGCTGGTCGGCGACAACGGCGCCGGCAAGTCGACCACCATCAAGATGATTTCGGGCGTCGAGCAGCCGGACGAAGGCGAGATTTTGTTCGAGGGCCAGCCGGTCCGCCTGACGAGCCCGGCCGTCGCGGAGAAGTACGGAATTCAGACCGTCTACCAGGATCTCGCGCTCTGCGACAACCTGGACATTGTATCCAATTTATTTCTCGGCCGTGAGCTGCGGCGAACCCTCATTCCCGGTCTGGTGCGCGTCGTGGACCGCAACGAGATGGAGAAGCGCGCCATTCCCGTGCTGAATGAACTTGGCATTCGCCTGCCCCCATTGCACACCCAGGTGGCATCGCTCTCAGGAGGACAACGCCAGACCGTGGCTGTGGCGCGATCCGTCCTGTGGGGTTCGAAGCTGGTGATGCTCGACGAGCCGACGGCTGCCCTCGGCGTCGTGCAGCAACGCGCCGTGCTCGAGCTCATTCAGCGCCTTGCGGCGAGCGGCCGGGCGGTGCTCGTCATTTCGCACAACATGAGCGACGTGTTTAAGATTGCCCACCGCATCGTCGTGCTACGGCTGGGGCGGACCGTCGCGACGTTCGAGCGGGACGCGGTCACGCCCGAGCAGGTCGTGGCGGCCATCACGGGCGCATCGGCGCAAGAGGAGGTCACGTCGTCATGACAGTCAACATCGGTGAGGCCAAAGACCTCAAGACGCCCGCGGCGCGCAGCACCTCGGTGTTCGATCGCGTCATCGGCGGGGAATTTCAGCAGTTGCCGGTGTTCTTATCGCTGATTCTTATCTGGATTGTGTTTGAAATCCTGAACAACAGCTTTCTGACGAGCCGCAACCTGTCGAACTTGGTCCTGCAAATGGCGGAATACGGCCTGCTCGGCATCGGGGAGACGCTCATCCTCTTGCTCGGCGAGATCGACCTGTCGATTGCAGCGGTGAGCGCCATTGGCGGGGCAGTGCTCGCGGTGCTCGCCGGCATGAATGTGAATCCGTACGTGGCTATCCTGGCGGGCGTCCTGAGCGGAACGGTGCTGGGGCTGTTCCAGGGATTCTGGGTGACGGTGCTGCGCGTGCCCTCGTTTATTGTGACGCTCGCCGGATCGCTCGGTTTCTTGGGCCTGTTGTTCGTGCTCATCGGGCAGGAGGGCACGGTGCCCATCATGAACAACACCATCAACGCCATTGCGGGCAACTACCTGCCGGATTGGCTGAGCTGGGTGCTTGTGGCGGTGGCCATCGTGGCGATGGTATGGGCGACTCTGCGGGATCGGGCCAAGCGGCAGCAGCTCGGGCTGTCGCAGAAGTCGGCAGCCTCGACCTGGACGAAGCTCGTGTTGAGCGCGGTTGTCATGGTGGGCGCCACGATTTTGCTGAACGCCTATCAGGGCGTTCCGATTGCCGGGCTTGTGCTCATCGTGTTTGTGGTGCTGTTTGCGTGGCTGTGTCAGAGCACGTCGTTCGGCCGCCATATCTACGCCGTCGGCGGCAACGCCGAGGCGGCGCGCCGGGCCGGTATCAACGTGAAGGGCGTGCGCGTCATGGTGTTCACGCTCGCGGGCACGATGGCGGCCATTGGCGGCATCGTGGGCGCGTCGCGGCTGGGTGCGGCGTCCACGGCGTCTGGCGGGAGCGATTTGTTGATGGACTCCATTGCGGCGGCCGTGATCGGCGGCACGAGCTTGTTTGGCGGCTACGGCAGCGTGTGGAACGCGCTGCTCGGCGCGCTCGTCATCGGGAGCATTGAAAACGGCATGGCGCTCCTGAACGCGCCGACGAGCACCAAGTATCTCGTGGAGGGCGCGATTCTGCTCTTGGCCGTCACGTTCGACACGTTCACGCGGATGCGGAGGAAACAGCTCGGCAAGTGACGCGGCCGGTACAGGGCGGTGGTAATCCCGTTCGGCGGCTGCGTGGAGCTTCGCAGTGGCAGCATTCAAAACCCCCAGCGCGCTTCGTCCGCGCTGGGGGTTTGTTCACGCAGAGGTGCTTCGAGGAGCGCGCAGTCTTCGCCAAGGTGACGATCCGTCCCGCGGTAGAAGATGATGCACGAGCGTCATCAGGAAAAGGGGAAGCGCGGTGTTCGGATCGGTCCCCGTGCCGCCGATCACGCCGAAATCCTGTCCAAGCCACCAAACGGCGAGCAGCACGACGCTCGTCGCGACCTGAATCGTGCGCGACTCAGGTGCGATGAACCAACCCAGTGCAAGCGCAAGTGGAATGGCGACGAACAACGCGTTCCACCATGGGCCGCCGTGGGACAGGGCGTGGGCGAAGGCGTATAGCGGCGCTGCCATGGCGTGGGGCTGAGGAATTTGAGCCATGCTCATCTCCATCTGGGAGAGCGCGTGGGCCGACCAGTAGCCTGCGCTTGGGAGAGCCTGAAGGAGAGCGCTCGCGCCGAACCATCCGGCCATCCACCACTGCATGCGATGCTTGACGCGGCCTTGTCGCCAAGTTTCGCCTTTGGCTAAAAGGATGAACGCCAGGGCGGCGTAAACCAAGACGGAACCTGGGCTGCCCATCAGCCACGAACCGCCGCTCAAGACCTGACCAAATCCTTCGCCGAAGGCCCACACCACGAACGACCACACGATGGAGAGCCGTAAGGTGAGTCGGCCAATGAAGCGCCGCGGGCCTGCAAGGATGCCGACGCCAAGCAGAATTTGTATCCAGACGGTCAGTGAATCAAACCAGAGCGGGCGGGAAGTAAACACGAGCTGAGTCACAGAGAGAAACGCGTCGTTCACCCACTTCGGCTGCCCCGCCATGACCGGCTGAATGACGGATGTGAAGAACTGGGTACCAAGCGCTGGCTGCGCCTGCAGCAGGCCATCCACAATCCAAAGTGACCCGAGGGACCACACGGCAAGTGTGCGCGCACGGGCCTGAGCCGGATCGACGTCGTAGAGCGAGCCGCTCGATGACGCGCCCCGCGGCTCCAACCCGAACTCCTGGCGAAAGCCTTCGCCGTGCGTTCGCCAAAAGCGCATCACGAGATAGACGATCATCGCGACGCCGAGCAGCACCGCACCCTCGATGGCGAGCAACCTGTAGAAGGCCGCGACCGTGTGCACGGGCGGCGCGCTCGACATGCCCATGTCACCCAACAGACACACCACCCTTCACTTGCGCACGCGCGCGCAGAACATTGCGGGCAAGCCCATGAGTCCAAGGATATGGTACGGCCGCCGTGTGGCCTCAGCCAGCCGGACCGTGGAGGGGGACGTGAACAATTCGCAAAGGATCATGTTCCACCGTGCGCCAGGGACGGGCCCGAGCGTATAAAGTTTGAGTAGGGTTTGCTTCTGGGAGGATTCTCCGAGGCAAAAGAGAAGAGACCTCACTGAGACAAGAAAAAGCCCGCGTTGCA
>NZ_FTOO01000014.1:3009-65422 GCF_900156755.1 Alicyclobacillus vulcanalis | reverse complement strand
CGAGCGAATCAGCTCAGGCTTGTGCTCTAACGGCCTAAGTGCTCACCGTTCCATTCGCCGAAGAGGGCAATTTACACACAATCTCGGACTTGACCCGCTTGGAGGTTACGTGCCGCCGCGATCGGGTCGGGGAACAGGTTTGATGGGGACGGGAACGCGATGAAGCCCTCGTCGACCGAGAACTGTTCCTGGAACGGGAAGCACTGCTGCATGAGCATCTGAATCCGAATCGACACGTGCAGGTAGAAGGCCATGTGCGGTCGCACGACGATGAGTCGTGGGTACAGCCGGAGCGCTTCTCCCAAGCGCAAGGTATTCTCGACGCCGTATCGCTTCGCCGTCGGTGTGGCGGCCAAGATAATGCCCGAACGCCTGGCCGGATCACCGGATACAACAAGCGGCGGGTCGGTGGAGTCATCGAACTCCTTGCGCCTGGCCGCATACTCCTCTCGGCTTGCCACCTCACACGAGGCGTAGAAGCTCTGCATATCCACCAGACCGTAGATGAGCTGCGTCATCGCGAGATCATCCCCGTCCGTTTGGCGCGATTCGCGGCTTCCGCCTCGAGCATCTTGCGCATGAAGACTGCTTCATCGTAGTGGTCGCCGACACGAAACTCGACGCGGATGTCCATGTCTCCGTCCTGACGCTCAACGATGTGTAACCCTTCCGCACGCATCTGTGCCTTGACGCGCGCACGTTCGCGTACGATGTGCGCTTGGATGAGTTCGAGGATGAGAAGTTGACGGAGTAAGGCGGTAGAACGGTTCATACGAAACGCCCCAACAAGAACATGTGTTCGCAATGAATTATACGACCAAACCTCAGAAAAACAAAACGTATGTTCTTGCTTTATTCTGTAGAACATTGTAAAAAACAAAATCGGAATGAGAAGGAATCGAAGAATTTGCGGAGAAATAACCATTTTGCGTTGGGATTTATGGTTGATCTCCTACATACAAATAAAGGAAAGAAGAAGTAAAAATGAATATATTATACATAATAATATCTTTTGGTTTGCTTTTCTATATTTCATTACCTTTTATTTTGTATTTCTTCAAAGATAAAGAAATCAAAATTATATTCCCGAGATTGAATAATAAATTTTCTTATCAGGAAAATAGATTATTTGAAATATGTAAAACTTATTACTTCAGTGAATATGAAACATTATTAGGTGAATGGACTATAATGAAAAATGACTCACACAGGGTCAAGGAACTAAATATATTAAAATCAGCGTTAAAAGCTAGGATTGATGAATATAGCGAACCAAAGTATTCAATACTTCAACATCTAACATTGGTCAATGTGTTCTTAACAATATTAAACTTCATTTACAGCCTTTTTGGATCTAATCTTAAGAAGGAAATAGCTCATACTGTCTCTTGGTTAATGGTTGTTCTTGTAGTGATGGTTGCAATTAGTTACTTCATACACCAAAGGAAAGAAATAAATAGAATAAAAATAAAAACTCTCCTTCAATGGTGGTTATCGATTTTAGACAACGTTCTAGACTCTGAATGAACCTGATGTTCTAACCTTGGCCTAAACTTGGCGCACTTTCTCACCCTCACGCGCTATCCTTTCTCCAAAGGAGGCGCGTGGGACATGGATACGCGGTGCATCGAAGTTCGCTGTGGCAGTGCTCGTCATCACCTATCGTACGAGGACTTGTTTTCTTCGGAGGTTCAAGACTTGCTCGCCGAATGCTACACACTCGGCGCGGACGTCAACTGTCTCTGCGATCCCGACCGTCCTGTCCCCATGCATCTGCGCCGCATCCGCATCCGCCCTCCGACGTACACGGTCGTCACGAATCCCCTGGGTATCCATCACCAGGGCTGTCCGCGGTTTCGCTTATCTCGTCATCCAAGCGCGTCTCAGAAAACGCACAACGCACAATCCGTCGAAACTACGCCAAACCACACCGAAGTATGGCTTCCGCATAGGAGGATGTTTGTGCCCACCCTAGATCAGCTGAACGACGCACAACGAGAGGCTGCAACGCACCAAGACGGCCCTTGCATGGTCATCGCCGCGGCCGGCTCCGGAAAGACCGCCATGCTCATCGCGCGCATCCAGTACCTCATCAACCAGGGCGTTAGACCTGGGGACATCCTCGCGTGCACGTTTACGCGCAAGGCCGCGCAGGAGATGACCGACCGTCTGCTTGCCGCCGTGGGCGAACGGGGAAAGGCCGTGACCATCGGGACGATTCATTCGGTCGCATATCGCATGGTCACGCCGGAACTCGGGGAGGACTGGCGCGTGTTGTCGGACCCCACGTGGATGATTGAGCGTGTGCTGGAAGAGCCAAGTGGCAAGAATCCGCACGGTGTCGGGCCCATGATGAAGCTAGGCGAGGCCATCTCCGCCATCGCCAAGGCCAAGGCGGATGCACTCAGCCCGCGTCAAGTGTCGGACCCTTTGGCCAAAGTCTACGCGGCGTATGAGACGCTGAAGGCTGAGCGTAAGACCCTGGACTTCGAGGACATGATCCTCCACGCGATTCGCCTGTTCCGTTCCGACGAAGCGTTCGCCAAGCGATGGCGTCAGCGTTGGCGATACGTTATGGTGGACGAGTTTCAGGACACGAACACGGCGCAGTGGCTGTTCTTGTTGGAACTCGTCAAGGCACACAACAACCTATTCGTCGTGGGGGATGATTGGCAGTCCATTTACTACTTCCGCGGGGCACGCCCGGACCTGATGAAAGAGTTCCTACGTCGGTTCCCGGACGCAAAAAGGGTCACGTTGGAGACCAATTATCGATCACACGACCTCATCGTCGACGTAGGGCGGCGCATCATCCGGTTGAACGACGGGCATCAGCTCCCTAAACGCGTAGTCGCCCACCGTCCCATGCCAGAAGGCGCGATCGCACAAATCGTGACGGTGCGCTCTGACCTCGAGGAAGCGCGCTTCGTCGCGCAGGAACTCCAGCGTCTGCGGAAGGAGCACGGAGTATCTTGGAGCGATTGCGCCGTGCTCTATCGGACGAACATCCAGTCGCGGCTCTTTGAAGAAGCACTCGCCGACGCGGACATTCCTTATCACGTGGTCGGCGACAAACATTTCTACGAGTCGCCGGACGTGAAAATCATCCTGGACTATCTGCGAACGACCCAAGACACGTCCGACCCGACCGTGTGGGGGCACCTGCTCAATCGTCCCAAGCGCTACATCCCGATCGACGTCGTGCACGAGGTTCAGCACGGCGGATGGGAGGCGGTGGTCGCGCACCCCAAATGTCGTGCCTTTGTGACAACCATCGACACGCTTCGCCGTATAGAGGAACCTTCCAAAGCGATACAATGGTTGGTAGACAACCACCCGGGTCTAGTGCGCCAACAAGATGAGGACGAGCCGATCAAGTGGGTGGATTCGCTCATCGCTTCGGCGTCCAGGTACAAGACCGTCTTGTCGTTTTTGCGTTTCGTGGATTGGATCATTGAGAAGTCCAAGGAGCCGAAGGACGAGGCTGTGCAACTCATGACCATCCACAAGGCCAAGGGCTTGGAATGGACCACCGTGTTCGTTGCAGGCCTCGCGGAAGGGCTGTTGCCGCACAAAAAGGCCTTGAAGGGCGAGGAACTGCGCGAAGAGACGCGCTTGTGTTACGTCGCGGCCACGCGAGCGCGCGACAATCTGTATCTCCTGTCGGCCAAGTGGTACGGCGACAAGGAGCGGGAAGTCTCACGTTACGTGAACGCGGTTAAAAATCCGTGAGAAAGGAGGCACAGGCGTCATGTGGACATGGCTCATTCTAGGTGGCTCCATCGTGGCGATCATCGCGCTGAACGTCATTTTCCGCGAAAAGACACGCTCGTTCGAGCGACGCTTCCATCGATAATTTGGCGTAAAGATGGCGCAAATTGTACCGAAGATCGTGATATGCTCAAGAAGTAAGCGAACCTTATGCGAGGAGGACAAGCGATGAATAAACGGGACCTCATTCGAAAAACCGCCGAAGGGACAGGACTATCCCAGAAGGACTGCGAAGCCGTCATCAACGCGCTCTTCGATACCATCCGGAAGACGGTAGAGTCCGGCGAGAAGGTCCAAATCATCGGCTTCGGCACGTTCGAGTTGCGTGAGCGTGCGGCCCGTACCGCGCGCAATCCCCGAACAGGAGAAGCGGTGGAGGTTCCGGCTCGCCGTGTTCCGGCATTCAAACCAGGTGCCGAACTCAAACAGGCCGTGCAGGCGTAATCACAGCACAGGGACGTCCCTGTGCTGGCTACGCGAATCTGTCGCGTTGTCAGCAGAGGGACGCCCGAGCAATTTGGAGGGCAGAAACGTGGCTATCCAACTTCGTCCTTATCAACAGGCTGCCGTCGACGCCTTTTTTCAGGCCCTTGCAGAGGGACACAAACGACAACTCATCGTCCTTCCAACAGGCGCAGGCAAGACCATTGTCTTTGGCAGCGTCGCGCGGCGCTTCCACGAGGAGGTGTCGAGAGACAAGCCGATTCTCGTCATCGCGCATCGTACGGAACTGCTCGACCAGGCGGAACAGAAAATCCACTTCGTCTGGCCGGAGGCCTTCATCGGACGCATCCAAGGCGCGCGCAATGAGCAGCTGGGTGACGTACTGCTCGCTTCCACGCAAACACTCGTCGCTGGTCGGCGGATACCCCAACCAGGGCTCATCATCTATGACGAGTGCCATCACAGCCGCGCAGAGGGCGCGCTTGGCGTGCTGGAACGCTTGGGCGTATTTACACCGGACGGTCCACCGCTTTTAGGCGTCACGGCGACACCATCCCGTTCTGACCGAACGGAACTTGGCGACATCTTCGAGCACCTGACCTACGAACGCACCATCCTCGACATGATCGTGGACGGCTATCTGTCGGACGTTCGCGGAGTGAAGGTCGAGGTTCCCGGACTGAACCTTGGCGCCATTCGGACGACAGCAGGAGATTACAATGCCAAAGACCTCTCCTACGTGATGAACATCGAAGCCGCACTCGATGCAGTCGTGGACGCCGTGGTCACGCACGCGTCTGGGCGCAAATGCCTCGTCTTCGCGGTCGATGTCAAGCACGCGCATGCCCTCGCGGAACGGTTTCAGAAGCGAGGCATCGCCTGCGCCGCCGTGGACGGAGCCATGAAAGCGGAAGAGCGATCCGCAATCCTCCAAGCGTTCGCGGAGAACCGCCTACGCGTGCTCGTCAACTGCCAGATTCTCACTGAAGGCTATGACCAGCCGGACGTGGACTGCGTGGTCATTGCGCGGCCCACACGTTCCCAAGCGCTTTACGTGCAAATGGTCGGGCGAGCATTGCGCTTGCATCCCGACAAAACGGATGCGCTGGTGCTCGACCTTACAGGCGCAAGCGACGATAAATCGCTCCAGACGTTTGCACGTCTCATGCGTACGCAGAAAAGAACGACGACGCACGCGCTGGTCGGAGTGGAAGAAGACGAAGATGCTGTGCCTATGGAGGACGGAGAGAGCGTAGGCGAGTGGCTGACGCGCGTGGCGCAAAAGCGGGAACTCGCGGAACAGGTGGCACAAGCTATCAACCTGTTTGCCAACCGCAGTCGGTATCGCTGGGTGCGGGTCAAAGACAACTTTGCGATCTCCTATGGCAACGATGGTTGGGCGTACTTGTACCGCGACGGGGACGAGTTCTGGCCGGTACTCGAACTGAAAGGTGAGAAGTTCATGCCGCTCCACGAGCGTTCGTTGCCGTTGGAGTACGCGCAGGGCGTGGTCGAAGGCTTCCTGTCGCTCTTCGAATCGTCGCTTATCACGAAGGAGGCCGACTGGCGCAATTCGCCGATGACAGAGCGCCAAAAGTACGTGCTCGACAAGTACCGCATCCGATACGACGATACGTGGACCCGCGGCATGGCTGCGGATGCGCTCGGACAACGCTTTGCGGCGAAGCGGGTGCGTGTGCTGCAGAAGAACTTCGACGTGCAAAAATGGCGGGATGTCTTAGCACAGCCGCATGGGCAGACGTGGTTGGAACAGCGGCTCATGGCCTTACGCGCGCGTGCACAGGCTCGAGCACGTGTGGCGCAGACGAGTTGATAGAAACTTTGATAGAATAGCGCTCGGAAGGGCAGGACCTTCCGCCTTTCCTCCTACGTCGACGACGGAAGGGGGTGAGGGACATGGGTACAGATCGTTTGTTTGAGCTGTTGGGCAAGCTTGCGCTCGCCGTACTCAATGTGGCCAAGGCGTACATTGAGTACCGAAAAGCAAAGCTTAGGTTCCTCAGCAAAACAAACGAAAACGGGGCTGCCCGCCAAGACAAGCCCCGAACCTGAAGTCCCGGCGGAAGGGCTGGTTCTCCAGCCGCGCCCTTCCGCTTTGTTATTATAAGCATAACACACCTGCACAAAACCCACAATGCGCCAAGATTCCCTTTCCGCCACGCGTAGGTTCAATTGCCGCGTTCCTGAAGCACCTGACGGATGACTTCCACGTGTTTGTCCAACTCCTCCAAGCGCACTGTCCACCCCGTGCGATCACCCGTCAATATGGCTCGTTCCATTCGCTCCACCAGATGTACAAGTTCCAGGGTATCCATCCGCCGATAGGTCGAAAAGAGCTCTGCTATTCGATCGTGTCGTCTCCGACGGCTTAGCTCGCGCCACGCCCGCTGGCCTTTCACAGACTGGATGAGCCACGGAATTGCGGTCCGCACGAGCTTATCGGCCGAGCCAAACGTCAGGCGTGCACCGCGTTTTGTCGCACGAAAGGGACACACGTACGGTTTGCGTGGGTTCGCACCCGTCTTGAGTCTTGTGGTTTCTTGTGCAGGCACGGGAAACAGGTTGCGGAGAAGCGCATCGTGAGCTTCTGCCAGGATGTCTGGCTCTTCGTCAAGGCCTTCGGTCTCCTCGCACCAAATCGCCTCGACTTCGGCCCTCGTCAATTCGTCATCCGACCGTGCAGAGGCCCTTCGCCTTGGTTGCTCAGGTATCGTTAACTCGTCCTGTGAGGCTTCCGTCGTCTCCTCCAAGGGATGTGGAGAGTCCGAAAGAGCGGGCGGCGTCTGTAGAGCGGCAAGTTCCGCCTGCAATTGCGCGATCTGCGCTCGCAAGCTCGCGTTTTCTGCGCGCAACGCAGCGAGCTCCTCAAGGACTGATGGCCCATCTTGTGCGATTTCTTGTTCTACCGGCGGAACTTTGCCAAAGTACTTAGTCAAGCGCCGTCCATCCACGGTCTTCGAGCCATACCAGTACGGGCCGTGGCCAGGGCCTTCTCGGCACACACGACAAGCCGATTTCCCGCACCTGCGATATTGTGCCGCAATGCTCCACCCGTCGTATCGGATCGCCATGTCACACACCACCGATCATCCGTCTCATGATCGTTATGATATCCATTTGGCACAAGAACACACAAGATGCGCGCGAATATTGGCGTAAAGTTGGCGCAACATACACACCGCTCCGTGCTACATTCACCTCGAGATCGTCCCATCTCACGGCTGAGCCTGTGATACCCTGAGCCAGGAGAGGAGAGATGGAAAGATGATGGGTCGTTCCCATATGGCCATTGGCGCAGTCGGGGCGGTTGCGGCGACACCACTGGTTTTACATGAGCGCTGGGAGTCGTTGCGGGATTTACTCACGCATCCCTGGGCCTCGATGCCGCATATCGTCGTCGTCCAGGCTGCGTTTGTCGCGGCTACGGTGGTCGGAGCGCTGGTGCCGGATTTGGATCAGCAGGATGCCAAGCTGACCTACACCATCGAAATCGTGTTTGGCCTGCCGGTTTTGGCCCTGGCCATCGTGGTAATGGTGCTCATGCACTGGGCGACGTCGCTCACCGCATGGGGCATAGCACTCTTGCTCATGTTCATCTTCGGCGCAGCGCACAACGTCACGCGCATGCTCGGCTTGGGCGCCCTTGCGACCATTTTGCTCGACTTGGCGTACCACCATCGCATGCCGATGGAAGCCGCGGTATTGCTCGCCGCTTGGATGGTGGCGACGATGCCGGCCAAACACCGGACATTCACCCACAGCCTGCTGGGCCTCGCTGTGTTTGGAGCGGGCTGTTACCTGAGTGAGCCGGCGCTGAGTCACTTGCACCTGGGCGTTGCCGCGTACGGCCTCATCTTGGGGTATGTGCTCCACATGGCGGCGGACTTCATCGCGGGCGGTGTACCGCTCCTTTGGCCGTGGGGAAAGCGCCAAGGCGTGCACCTGGTGAAGTCGTTCAGCGCTGTCGACTACCTCATTGGTGGCATCGGGATTTTCACGTTTGTTGGACTCGCACTCGTGTAGCGAGCATGAACGCGGGCCACTACGCTCGCCAATACGCTAGCGAGCTTTCATGCTAGCTGGCACAATTGCTAGCTAGTGTATGCGCTAGCTTATTGGCGAGCAAAGCGAAAGGAGCATCGACGCATGCCGGAAGTCCCTGCGCTTGTGCGCGTAAGCATCGCGCATTCGACGTGGTTCATGGTCGTCATTGGCGCAATTGGCGCGTTTGCGTTGTATCGATCCGTCTTTCGCGCGCTCGGGCGCATGGCTCAACTCGGTACATTGGCCGTCATCGCCATGGCCGGGTTTGGCGTGGTGAAACTGCATGGTCTGATCGCAGCGTGGCAGAACCGTATGCTGCATCCAAGCACGCCGAAGGCCGCAACCACCGCGACCAACAGCCATGCAATCATCAACCCGCTCACATCCGGTACAGGGCCAAAGCTCCCGCTTTCCGCACTGAACGCGACAAACCCGCTTGTGCATGAGAATGCCTGGGTGATCGCGTTGGCCTTAGTGGCCGGAGTCCTCGGCCTACTGGCCTTCTTCGTATATCGAGGCCTGTCTCCAACAGCAAAAGCGCAGTTCTTGCAACGCATGCAGGCCACGGATTTCGATAGGAGCACCCATCGTCGTGATGACGATCCGAACAAGTTTTCACTCGTCGGGGTCGAAGTCGGCATCCGAAAAGATAACGGCCGACCGATTCGCATTGAAGGGAAAGACCGGTTTATCAACACCTTAGTGCTTGGTTCCACCGGCACGGGGAAGACAAGCCGTATCATGCTCAAAGCTGTGTACCAGGACCTTCGTTCGATGGCAAACGGCACTCCCATGGACGTGATCGCGATGGACCCCGACGGCGGATTCGCACAAGCCGCAGTGAACATGGCGAATCAGTTGGGCGTGGAGACCATCATCATGGATTTGCGCGGCACGATGCCGAGTACGGTGTCGTTCAGCCCGTTCGGTGGCGAGATTGCGGACATCATCGACAATGTGCGTGCTGCACTCCAAGAGAAGATGGGCAAGCAGGACGGGTTCTTCCAAAACGCGCAGGACGACTTGGTGCGGACGGTGATACAGGTTCAGGTGCCGCTTTGGCCAGAAGCGGACTTCTTGCAGTTCGCAGATCTGGTGACCGATCCGCTCCACTTCCGTGCGATTTGCAGCATGGTGCAAGACTGCGCGGCTCAAGAAGCGGGGACGGCGAAGAAAAAGCGCAAGAGCGAAATGGATGAGGCCATGAGCATGTGGGAGCACGAGCGACCGGAGGTCGAGGCCCGATTCCATAGGCTCACTCCGCACGAAAAGAGCATGGTGCTTTCGGCAGCGCGCTCGTTCCTCATGGACACCGCGACCGAACAGAAGCTGGAGAAGTTGGAGACCATCACGAAAGGCCTCAAGATCGTCGTCAATGAGTTGGCGACGAACCCTCGCCTGCGACAGGTATTCAAGACAGACGAGCTCCCGCCGTTTGATTTTCAGGGCTTTCTCGCGGCAGGCAAAGAACAACCTGGGCGTTTGGTCGTGGTCGTGACGGGGAACCGTCCGGCCGGCAAACTCTTCGGCAAGCTGTTCCTGGTCACCCTCAAGATGTACGCGCTCGAACGCGAAGGCACGGAAGATACGCGCCGACCCGTGTATCTCTACGTCGACGAATTCGCCGTCTACGGCACCGAGTCGTTCACCGAGATGTTCTCCCAAGCGCGCAAGTACCGCGTCGGTATGATGCTCGCCATTCAAGCACGAGCGCAGCTCCTTGATGTCAGCAAGAAGTTCATGGACGTCGTGGAGGGGAGCTGTCGCAACAAAATCTACTTCCCGGCCCCGTCTCCGGATGATGCGCGCTTCTTGGAGCACGCGCTGGGATCCGTGAAGAACATTCGCGAAACCTATTCAGAAAACAAGCTCAGCTGGTTCTTTGACACCCGCAACTTGGACCGGCGCGTGAGCACCCAGGAGACCATCGACCCGCGGTATCGCTTGGAGGACATCGCCTACGGGCTTTCCAAGGACGAGGCGATTTTCGCCATGACCGTGGACAATCAGGTGCAGGCGCCCTGTGTCGGCATCACGTCGTACGCAGATGAATGGGTGAAAAAGCAACGCGGATTCTTCGACGTGCGCCGTTCGCAGAACAGATCGCAACGACAGCCGACGCCTATCAACGTAGCGGTAAAAGTCGTCGAACATGGGGTATCAGAAAGGCGGTCTATGCCGGAACCTCGTGACGAAACCTATGTCCCAAGTCCTGCATCGCCGTCGAAGGTACGACCCACGGCAGATCGGAACGCGAAAATCAATGTTCAAGCCTTCGCGCGCGCGATCCAAGAGGCGGCTTTCCATATGTCCGATGCGTCGCGCGCCGATACCGTAGATGTCGAGCCAGTCGAAACTCACACGGAGACATCGCCCCAACAGGGGGAAACAAGCCCATATGCGTCGCCGAATGAGTCGACAGCGCAAGAGGCCGAGAGACCCATAGAAGAGCCAGCCATTGTCCGTATCGACTTACGGCCTCAGCGACCGCCGAAACGTTGCCCACAGTGCGAAGCAGAACTGACCTTGACGCCGGATGAGCGCAAATGGCGGTGTCCGCGGTGCGGGTTTGAACGGAAGAATCGATGATGGCGTAAAGTTGGCGCAAACCTCCGACAGCATTGGTGTATGGTCATGATAAGAAAACAAAATTTGAAAGGTGGTCACACACATGTTAACGGACATCAAGTTAGAGCGTCATGCAGTTCCTTATGCGCCAGTTTGGATACCGGGAAGGGAAAGAACCGGGAATGTCCTCGTTGAAGGTGGCCCGGGAACTGGAAAGACATATTGCCTGAAGACTATGCTGCATCAAGACATTCAAGCGATGGTTGACGGACAACAAGACTGCAGAATGATTGTCATCTCACCGGAAGGTAGTATGTGTGACATCGAAGATTGCACAAGTAGATTGCAAGTGGATTGGATCAAAATTTACTCTAGGGCCTTGCATGTAAGCTCTCCATATGAAAAAGCGTTTTTCAGTGCTTTACGAAACCTTCTAATGGTGAGCCCGGATGATTCACAGTCCACATGCGACCGGGTACTGGCCGAATACGGGTTATTGAAACCATTCCTATATTGCTCAAGGCAAAACACCAAAATTGTCTCGTTGTATACAGGATATCAAGAGATCGACACATTCATCGGCGCAGCGTTTGTGCATTATCTAGCTTGCAACATGAGCAAAATCACGATGAAGCCAACCATTCTGTATGTTGATGAACTTCACCGTTACGCTGCCTATGCGCCACACGCAGTAGCGAAGTTATTTGAGTGCGGAGCAGAGCATGGAATATCTTTGATCGCCGCAGTTCAGTCCACAGAACAGCTGAACACCGCGGAATCGCCATGCCTGAGTGAATTGGTCAATCGAAACACTCGCTTTCATGTGAAGATGCGAACCTCAGAGGATAGAGATACACTCCGCCTCGCACCCAATCAGGCGTTGTGGATCACAAGCACAACAAGGCATGTTATCGAAGTATCTCCTCAATTTAGAAATTAATAAATAATCAATTTGACCAAGTGAACGAGGTGAATACTATGGAAAATTTGCGTGCTGTATACGTAAACACGTTTGCAGAGGGTTCGCGAAGCACAGATCCCATTCAATTGAGCGTTGATGAATTGAAGATGGCCGCGCGAGGATGGAAACGCGCAAAAACAGTTATCCATGTGCATCTCTTAGGTATGCAGCAGAAACTTGTAGATGGTACGACACGAGACATTCTCGTTGGAGACATTGGCCCAGCCAAAGTCATGCTCCCCGTTGACCCAGAATATTCGGCGTTGGAAGATGGCGAAGATCCTATGTCCCTTACAGATCGTTGGATTTGTGGAATCGTAGAAGACTTTGACCTACAGGACGAAGGGGATTCGACCATTCTTCTAAATCGCAAGAAGGGTTTAGAGCGCCTGAGAGAATTGAATGCGGAACGAGTTAGCAAACCCGGAAATCGAGCAATTGGCGTGATCGTTGGAATTCGAAGGGGCGCATATGTGTTGAATGTTGGCGGTTATACAGCCCTCATGCCTAAAGCGTGGTACGACTGGGATGACTCCAAGCGAGATCAGGGGACGATTGGAGAGGAGTTCCCGGTTCAAATCCAGCCATCGAAAGTCGAGGATCGAATCGTCGTCAGTCGATGCCACCTGATGGAGAATCCGAATGTCCCATCGTCACTACGATTTGACCGCGGCACGATTCTCCGTGCAACGGTTGCCTTCATTCGGAATGGGTTAATCAGGGCTGAGGTCTATCCAGGATTCCTCGTGAGTGTAGACCCCGTGATTCTTCGACAAATTCCGAAACCTGGAGATCGAATTACTGTTCGAATCTTGGGCCAGAACAAAAATGGCTATTATGGGATGATGGTCGATCACCAACCGCAAAGTGTTGGATGAATTGTCTGCTCGCGTAGACCTGAGAGGCACCTGTACCAGGACGGGTGCCTCTCGGTATGTATACACCGTATTGACAAATACCCATTGTCTTCAGATAATGATGGCATAGCGGAATTCCCCATTGAAAAAATCCGGAACGATCCGGATGTCCTTGCTCGGGAGAGTACGAGTAAGGACTGCACGTGGGTGGAGGAGTACGTAAATCAGAGCCTCTTCTGAAACGTACGCAACGAGCGAAGAACTGGGTGGGAGTAGCACAAGCGAAGAACCCCAGGGAGTAGCGAAGTGGCCTCCAGCGTTTCCCTCCGCGCAGAGCGAACGCCGTGCAGTACAACCATGAAGAGGCAACCATTAAGCTGCGATGCTTAATGAGATGAGCGTCTGGAGAGGGACCAGACCCCGACGCACAACGGGTTAGGTGCGGAGCGTCCTCACATATATCATGGCTGAACGTCCGCGGGCATGATATGTGGAGAGGGTTCAAACGCAATGAGGAACGCGGACGCTTGATAACCGGACCATGTAGGTCTGTGGGTGAATGTGCATCGCGAAGAAGCGACGGAGTACCGATGGAGTAGCCTAGCGAAGAAATCGGGAAGAAGTCGTGGAGTAGCGCCTACGGTCGACGGGATTTGCATGCCGTCGAGCCTGTAATTTGATATGCGCACACCGTGCGCACCGTGCAAAGCCACGGAGACACGTGACAAGCTGGTTTGTGCCATGCGAAGGCATGGGCAGGCGAGCTTTTATTCGTGTTTCCGTGGCTTTTTGCATGTGCACGGAACACGAAAGGAGGCGATGGAACCCCATAGAGGCGCGCGAACCACGTGCACATTCGCCAAGCGAAAATCAATAGGGAGGTGGGCGTCATGGTCAGCATCGAAGAAGTAGCTGCACGCAACGGCCTCGTGTTGTACCCGACGTCCCGACCTGGCCAATGGAAGGCTCACTGCCCCGTATGCGGGGACCAGGGCCGCAACTTCCATCTGTACGTGTCGAGTGTCAAGGACACGTTCTACTGCCACAAATGCGGGGAAAAAGGCGGCGCGGTCGCCTTTCACGCATGGCTGCGCGGAATCTCGTTCGAGGCAGCGAAAGCCGAACTGTACCCGCAGGGGACACGGAAGCGCAACCTACACCCCGCAGAACGGCTCACCGCCGCCCAACTCGCCGAGCTTGGCTTCACGACGCGCAAGCCGTGGCGCATGCCAAAAGGCGTGGACCCACTGGCATGGCGACGTCAGCGCAAAGCAATGCTCGATTGGATTTGGGAAGAATACCAGGGGCATGAGCGCTTCAAGCGCGAGCAGACCGAGCGGTTGATGCGGCTGCTCACGAACGCGCACGAGTCAACATGTGAACAGCCGACAGGAGCGTGAATCGTTGAAATCGCTCAGTCAACGTTCCCGATACACCTCGTGTTACAATGGAAACACGGAGGTGTTCATCGTGGAAAAGAAGGACATCCACCAACAAGCTGTCATTCTCGGCGATGAATTTCGCTTTCTCCTGAACGAGGATGATGCCATTTACGATGAAACCTTCGGACACCTACTGGAATCTGATGAACGTGCGTCGAGGGCAAATTTATCTGATGAAGGTTCAGTTCAGTGATCTGAGCGGCGAAAAAATTCGCCCTGTGGTGGTCATCGGGACGGACCGTGTGGATGATGATGTGACTGTCGTCTTCGTCACCTCATCGCCGCCTCGACTTCGTTACGATGTCCAAATCACAGAATGGTCAGTAGCTGGACTGCTCAAACCCTCGACCGTACGCGCCTCTAAATTCCTCACCGTCCACAAAGGACGATTCCTCAAACCTCTTGGAACCCTAACAGATAGCGATCTCCAAGCTGTCATGACAGCTGTCAGGTCGTATCTTCTCTAAATCTCAATCGCCCAAAGCGACCTCCCATCCGTTCGTATACGTGATGGAGCCCGCTTCGTGCACGACATAAGGAGGTCTTCCTATGGCGCTTCCCGAACGCCAGCTTCCACGTGCGTATGGCGCCGGTGTCAACATGGTCATGGACTTCGGCGCACTGCGTCAGCGCTTGGAGGAGCTTCGGCAATTCGTAAAAGAGTACATGGTGCCCGGCGAAGACTATGGCATCATCGGCGACAGCAAACCCACTCTGTTCAAGCCTGGCGCGGAAAAGCTCTGCGACGTGTATGGGCTAAGCGCCGGAGAAGCACATATCGAGTTCACGCGCGACGATACGAAAACTCCCATTTACATCAGCTATCGCGTATCTTTACCGCTCATCAGCCGAATCGACGGGAAAATCATCATGGTGGGCGTTGGCTCCGCGAACTCGTGGGAGAAGAAATATCGTTGGCGATGGGTGACCGAACGCGAATTGCCCCCGGACTTACCCAAGGAAACCCTCAAACAAGCCACATTCGACGGCAAGTACGGTTCGTACATCAAGTACCGCATTCCCAACGACGAAATCGACGACCTCGACAACACGCTCTTAAAGATGGCCAAGAAGCGCGCCCTCATCGACGCTGTGCTCTCGGCTACTCGGTCAAGCGCGTTGTTTACGCAGGACATCGAGGATCTCGAGGATCTAACCATTCGACAGCCGGAATCGGTTGACCGTCGGCAGCGGACACAGCCCGACCGTTCGACCGGTAGCCCGGACATCTCCCAGGCCCAAAAGAACCTCATCCTCCGTAAAGCCCAGGAACGAGGGATGGATACGGAGGCCTTGAACGCGTTCGTGCTCCAGGCAACAGGAAAGGGCGAACTCGACTCACTGACGAAACAAGAGGCGAGTAAGCTCATTGACCTTCTGACCTCGGGGAAACCACGCGAACGCTGAAACCATACGAAGGAGCGAATGAAACATGCTCAACCGCGTGATCTTGATCGGCCGACTCACAGCCGATCCAGAATTGCGCTACACCAACAACGGTACCGCCGTCGCATCCTTCACGCTTGCCGTGGACCGGATGCGTTCGAATTCGAACGGCGAACGCCAGACGGATTTCATCAACATCGTCGTCTGGAATAAGCTCGCCGAGTTGGTATCGCAATACCTGCAAAAAGGCAGGATGGCCGCAGTCGACGGCCGCCTCCAGATTCGCACATATGAGAACCGTGATGGCCAGCGCGTGCGCGTGGCCGAAGTGGTCGCGGAAGGCGTACGGTTTCTCGACCGTGGAGAAGGCAATCAAAGCGCCAAATCTGCGTCTGCCGCTCCACCTGTGAAAAACAACACCTCGCCGGCTCCGTCGAAGCAACCGGACTTCGGTCCATACGACGATCCGTTTGCGGACGATTTACCGCCGGGCTTTGAAGAGGACTTACCGTTCTAGTCACACAACGGAAGGAGGGGCGCCCTCTCGTTCAAACGGCGAGAGGGGGCACCCTCGGACCGTTGAACGGTGGGCACGAAGTTGTCTCGGCGTTGGCAAACTCTATGGGATGAACTATCGGATATCCTGGCTCGCCATCTCATTCAGAAACGAGTGAGGTGGTCGAAACACGCGAAAGAGCAGATGGAAGACCGGAACATCTCACAGCAAAGTGTCCAATACGTTGTGACACGCAATGTTGCAAATGAGATGTACGGTGCATATGAGTACCCCCATGGTCCTAATCCATATGCAAATCCAGACCCGGTGTTCTCCATCACCGGAACTGACGCTTCTGGACGTTGGATTACGGTAGCCATTGCGGTACAAAATCGGGGTGGAAGAATCGTCTTTACGATTGTCACGGTTCTTGAGCCCGGACCGCATAGTCGTCATCGAAAGCAATCATGAGGCCTTCAACGCTGTACTATAATGGGGTTCAAATGAATCCCGTACGCGGAGGGCCATCCATGGAGGATAAGAAAGTGTTGAAAACCGTTATTCGCAACGGCGTGACTTTTGACAATTACCCGGTTTACGTGAGCGAAGCCTATGGCGATTCCTACCTCATGAAACATGAGGAATTGGCTGAACAAATTGCGTCTTGCATTCCGCAAGCATGGAGAAAAGCCGCACGGTTCGATTGCAACTTGATTGCGGAATTCCAGGATGACATGGATGAAACATCAGAGGATGAACAGCGCCTTCTTAGCAAATTCGAGCGCTGGATGAGTCGACACAATTAACCCTGAGCACGAAGTCTTCAAACATCCCGCACGATGCGGGGCTTTCCCACACAAGCCCCGGCATCGTCCGTGGGCTTGTGTGATCTCACACCACCCACGGAAGGGATGATTCTGCATGAAAATCCTCAGCATTCAACTGGAGAACTTCCGCTCGTTTACGGAGGCCTCGTTCCAGTTCCACGACATCACCGTCATTTCCGGCCACAACGGCGCCGGGAAATCCACCCTTGCAGAAGCCGTCGTCTGGTGTCTTTTTGGAACCGATATCGCCGGCAGGCAGAAACAAGATGAAAAGCTCATGCGCTTGGGCGAAAAGCGGATGGCAGTCACTGTCACGTGGCTCATTCACGGCAAGTCCGTTGTCATCTCGCGCACGCGCGCATCTCGACAGGGCTCGACGCTCCTCGTGAACGGCAAACGCGCACAGCCCGGCCAAATCGAAGGATGGTTCGGCACCGTGCAGGAATTCCTGTCGGTGTTCGTCCCCGGCTACTTCAGCTCCCTGGAGCCGAAGGAAGCGAAGACCGTGCTTTCGCGCTGCGTGCCAGACATCCCGAAAGAAGATGTGCTGGCTCGCATGACGTCCGTACACGCGTCGATGCTTGCGCGCGATCAGTTTGTCATGGGGCTCGACTCGATTGAGTTTGCCATGCAGAAGGTGCGCGATGAGATCAAGGAATGCGAAGCGGAACGCTTGCGACTTGAAGGGCAATGCCAAGCGTATCAGGCGGTTCTGCGTCGCGGCGAACCGCAACCGTACGTGCCAAGCGTGACGGATGAGGAACGCGCTCGATATGAGGCCGCGAAACGGGAACTCATGGAGCTCGAAGCCTCGCAGGGGAACCGAAAGGAGCGCCTGCGCGACCTGTACGCTCGCCGTGACTCGCTTGGGCGAGCGTTTCGAGCACTTCGCGATAGCCTCCCACAGGCGGATACGCACTGCCATACCTGTGGTCAGCCGCTCCCGGAAGATCAGGCGGCTCGCATCTTGCAAGAGATCGCGCAAAAGCGCAAAGCTTCGCTTGCCAAGATGAAGGAGCTCTACGACGAGGGGAACCAAGTCCAGGCTGAGATTGCGAAGCTCGAGGCTATGCCGGATCACGACGCTCCACATCCGGAACTCGTGGAATTCGTGCAGACCATGGAAGCGCGCCTCAAGGATGAACACTACTGCGAAGTGGCCTATGCGGCGCAGCTTCGCGCGTATGAGCAGGCCAAGGGGCACTTCACCCAAGCGCAAGAAGACTTGCAGGCGACCGCGGAGCACCTCGAAGGTCTCAAACAGCGGATCCAGGCACTCCAAGAGTTTCGCTTCGAGTACCTGCGCGCCCAGCATGAGAAGCTGAACGGCCTGTTCCGCCATGTTGCTATCCACCTGATGGACGTGAACAAGGAAACAGGCGAGGTTCGCGAGGCGTTTCGGATTGAGTGGAAGGGTCGGCCCTATCGGCTCTTGTCCTACTCCGAGAAGATCCGTTGCGACATCGAAATCGGACGCGCCCTGTCTCAAGCCAAGGGTGAAGCGATGCCCGTCTACGTCGATAACGCCGAATCTGTGCAACGCCTAATGGACGAGACGTTCAGCGGCCAGGTGATCGCGGCGTACGTCGCCGACGGTCCGCTCACCGTGTCCAAGATGCCAGAAGCGCAGGGAGCATAAGACATGCGCCTTATTCCTGCCTTCTTCGCATCCGACGATGACGAATTCGTCCTCCGGCAGATTCTCAAACATTACCTCGATGGCACCTTACCGAACGTGCTCACCGCACATCGGGGCGACATCGAGCGATGGGAGCGTGAGCCAGATGAAAACCCTCTACGTGTTTGATCCACACGCTGTGAAACGCATCATCCAACGCCGCCTACCCGTCGAAGCCGTCGTGCAAATCGCGACGTTCGGCGTGACGGTGCAGGAGAGCAAGAAACGGCTCATGAAGCGCGGTGACGTGTACGGGAAGCCTGTGCATGTGGTCGTGGTGAAGCCGAACACCATCCTGACGGTGTACGTGGCCGACGAGTGGCAGAGCACCATCACGGTGCAGCGTTCCCGTCGGCCGGCTTTGGCAAACTAACCTCATCAACCGGCCATCGCGTGATCGTCGTCCGGGTAGAATGGGTGATGCAGAAAGGAGCCTGATCCGAATGCGCCACCCCAAAGCCGACGATATCGCGTTCAAACACCGCCTCGGTGAGGAGGTATGGAACGTGCTTGAACTCAAAGCTCGACTATGGACACACGGAAATACGGAGGAGCTGCTTCGACGCGCCATTGCGTCGTATCAGGAACCGATTGAACTAGAGCATTCCGTCTGCTGTTCCCACTGCGGGCAATCGGCGACTGAACGCTTCGATACCTTTGAAACCGACAACGGCGTCACCATTGACGGTGTGCCGACGCTCGTTTGCGAACACTGCGGAAATCGTTCGTGGAACTTGTTGCTCGTGGGCAAGCTCGAAGAGATGGTTCTGGAACGCCCAACGGGAACGCGGATGACGCTCGACGAGTTGCTTACGATCTGAAGCTCACAAGTTCCAACCCCACCCGCCAACCGGGGTTTTCATCACCCTCGGGCGGCGGGTCCCGTGGGTGAAGTTTACCCACGGAGGGGATGACCATGCGGAAACTCAACCAATACGCCGGCTGGCTCGCGTTTGCGACCTGCGTCATCAGTTTGCTCATGCTGCGCTTCGTGCCGCCCGTTCTCACGGGTTGGACCGATGTCGTCGTAGCCCCTGGGCAAACGTTGTGGTCGCTAGCCGAGAAATGTCCGGCCAATCCGTGGGATGTGGTGCATGCCATCGCGGCACACAACCACATCTCTCCGGACGAACCCCTGCAACCAGGCGAAGTCTTGGAAGTGCCGACGAAAGCGTCGCCCTTCTGGACTCGGCTGGTTTTTTCATTTGAAGGAGGGAATCACGCATGAAGGCGACATTTCGCCATGGAGACCTGGAGAAAATCCTGCGCCAGCTGCTTCGCGTGGTGCCGAGTGCGACGAACAAGGTTGTCCTCAAGCACGTGCTGATTGAGGCCAAGCGAGAGGAAGATCGCGTGGATTTCTACGCCTCCAGCGAAGACATGTCGTTTCGGCGAACGCTGTTCGTCGAAGCGACGGACTCGAGCGTAGAGATTGCGCAGTCCGGTTCGTGCCTGCTCCCAGCGAAGGAACTGCACGAGATCGTCAAACGCGCAAACGGGCCTGTGATGCTTTCAACCCAGAACGATCGCACCATCGTTTCGTTTGGGCGGACCAAATTTGAACTGGCGGGTTTACCCCCACGTCTCTTCTCGCCCTACGGCGATGCAGATGACGAGGTGACCACCACCACGGTACTCACACCGAATCTGTATCGGTTGATTCGACGGACGAGCTACGCTGCGGGCAAAAGTCTGGCACGCCCCATCCTCACGGGCGTGCAGCTTACCTTGGCGGACGGACATCTGTCGGCGGTGGCGACCGACGCGCTTCGCTTGGCGCAATCTACCGTGCCGTGCGAAGACGTGTCCGGCGAGGACCGCCAGCTTGTCATTCCAGCGACTGTGCTCGACGCGCTGGCTGGCGCCCTGCCTGCCTCCGACGACGACGAAGAAATCACACTCACGCTTGGCACCTCGTCGTGCACGGTGTCATGGGGAGATGATGCCTTCCACATGGCGCTTCGAGGCCTGGAGGGTACGTACCCGAATACCGCGCGACTGATTCCAGAACGCATGACGCACCGCGTGGTGGTCGAGCGCCAGGCGCTTCTTACGGCTTGTGAACGTGTGGCGATTCTGTCCGAAGCGGACCATCAGCGAGCCGAGTTTCGGTTTACCCCGTCCGGCCTCACAGTGTCCGCCACATCGGCGCAATACGGTTACGCCGAGGAAACCCTGGAGACGATCCAAGGCACGAAGGACGATATGGAGATCCTGTGCAACGTGAACTATTGGATTACGGCACTCAAAGCGCTAGAAGGAGTCGCACAGGTTGAAATTGGGCTCAACAGTCCGCTGCAACCGTGTCTTCTGCGTCCTGTGGGTGAAAAAGGGGTAGGCCTTATCGCAACAGTGGCCCGCTCCTCGGTGCCAACGGAAACCAAGCGCCAAGCTAGCTAAACCTCAACTTCAACCCGTCGCACCGGGTCGATCACACCACCACCCGGTGCGCCCGGGTGGAAGTGGGAGAGATTCAACGTGTCATCAATCACGGTCGTACGAGTAGAACTTGTGAAAGAGCGGATTTTGAAATACGAAGGTTCGCGTCGAATCCGATGCGCCGAAGACGCGGCAAACATCTTTCAGGAGTACATCGGCAGCGCGGATCGTGAGATGTTCGTGACGATAATCTTATCCGCCAAGCACATCGTCAACGCGATCAACACCGTTAGTCTCGGGATACTTGACGCATCCATCGTGCATCCACGAGAAGTATTTAAGCCTGCGATTCTGAGCAATGCCTCGTCGGTGATCGTGGGACACAATCATCCAAGTGGGGATCCCGAGCCAAGCCCAGAAGACGTGGCAGTGACGCGCCGACTAGTGGAAGCTGGAAAAATCCTCGGCATTGATGTGCTGGACCACATCGTCATTGGAGACGAAGGACGATTCGTCAGTCTCAAGGCAAGAGAATTGCTCTGAGATCTGAGACCTCTGAAACGAAAACAGAGGTAATGAAAGCAACATACGAAGGGAGGAAGCCCCCCTCATCACCGCCAGGGGGGCTCCCCCTTGTGGTGATCGAGCGGGACGTGAACCATGAATGAAAAGGTGAAAGCAGCCATGGAGCGCTTGGAGCATGGCCTAGAAACACTCCTCAGTACAGAGGAATGGCGCAAGTTTCTTCAGTTCCAAGCAGCATTTCACCATTACAGCTTCTCGAATACGCTGCTCATCATGTGTCAGAAGCCCGATGCAACCTATGTAGCGGGATACAATACGTGGAGGGAGCTGGGCCGCTACGTCAAAAAAGGCGAGCACGGCATTGAAATATTCGCGCCGTTGCTCAAGAAAAAATCAAACAAGGCGGATATACCTAGAGAGGAATCCGAAGAAACGTCACAGGAGGAAGAGAACAAGCGTATCATCTACGGCTACCGCATCGTGTACGTGTTTGACGTGTCGCAGACGGATGGCAAGCCGTTGCCAACCGTGGAGAGCCCGCAAATTATCTCGGGTGACAGCGACCTGTACGAAAAGCTGCTTCAAGTCTGTCCCTATCCGGTTTCTGAGGTCGTGTCTCTCGGAAGTGCAAGGGGAGAATTCGATTTGGAGACAAATCAAATCAAGATTGTCCAGACACTACCGGAGGCACACAAAGCGAAAACGTTGATACATGAATGGGCTCATGGCCTTTTGCACACCAACGGTCCATTAAATCCAGCACACAAGCCACTGATCGAGCTCGAAGCGGAATCGACCGCATTCGTGGTTTCTCATGCGCTGGGACTCGATACCACAGACTACTCGTTCGCTTACATCGCCGGATGGAGCGGGAAAGAGGCCGTGAATGCTCTCAAGGCGTGCGGCACGAGGATACAGCAAGCCGCGAACAGTATCTTACTGGCGTTGGAAGATCAAGCGCAGGATTTCAAAACCGCCATGTAATCCACGCGACAGGAGGAGCGTTCATTTCCATGTATACGTCCCTTCTTGCGTTCCGTACAATGAAGGCGGAGGGATGGCGTATGTCCGATCCGTCAACCGCTCAGAAAATATCCAGGTTTGTACACCGCCTTCGTACCAGAAGACAAGTTTTAGTCAACCAGTTGAACTTACGAGAAATGCAAGATAGCAGACAATTCCTTCAAGGCGAACTGAGTGCGATTGATGCCATTCTGCAAGAAATGATTGAGGAGTTTGACCTTTCGTCAGCGTTTTCAACTGCAGAGGATATCACTGAAGAAGCATGGCTACATGCTTTGGCCCGAAACCCGGCCTTCGAGTTCTTGGCCGATCCGAAAGAAGATCTATATACCGTAGAAGATGGGAAGCCGATTCTTTATGAAGATGAAGCATAAAATCGTGCTCATCCCATTTCCGTTTGATGACCTACAGTCGCACAAGGTGAGACCAGCCCTGTGTCTCACCGATCCAATCAGTGCCCATGACCATGTAGTGGTTGCGTTCATTAGCAGTCAAGTGCCGACGCATCTACTTCCAACAGACATCGTCTTACGGGCGGGCACGGATGCGTTTTCACCAACGGGTTTGAAAGTCTCGTCCGTGATTCGGTTACATCGAATAGTAAGCATGACAACAAGAATCATCCGGTATGAGTTAGGACACATCGCAGACGAAACTCGTGATCTTGTAGAGAGTAAACTCATCCAGCTGTTTAACCTTCATCATCGTTTGCGATAACACATCGCCCTTGCACCACACCCGAGTCACGCGGGGATACACCTACCCATCCCCCGTGACGTCGGGGATGGGCAAAGGAGCGAATCGATATGTACGAAAAGGCTGTTGAGAAAATCACGGCTGAAATGAACGCCAACGAGCATCATCCGTATGTCCAGGTGATCGGACGCTTTTTGTTGGTGCACCTCGAACAGCACCCGGAACACGCGAAGAACCTCCTCGAGGAAGAGAAAACCATCCTCAAAAGCCTTGACACCATGCGACGTTACGCGGAAACGCAGCGTGTGGGCAATGTGGCCGTAATTTCAGACGCGGACGGATTCGGCATCGTCCTCCAATATTTTGATTGTTGGGACGGCAAGCCCTTCGAGATTCCGCCCGAGCCACAACCGCCCGCCCGAGTCGCCGCACCGACACGCGTAACGTCGGCCAAATCAGCCCAAGCGTCCAAGAAGTCGACGGCGCCAGCTTTAACCCAACTTTCGCTCTTCGACGATGCGGAAGGAGGCGAGGCCCTGTGAGCCACGACTTCTTCGCGCATTTTCCGACGGAACCCAGCGCAGCGCTGATCGAGTACGCACGAGACGTCGCGTTCCTCAGGAGTCGCTACCTGTTTGTCTGGCGCGACGGAAAGGTTCAGATGGCGTACTGCACGCATTGCCGCGAAACCTATCCGCTCGGTTCGGGCAAGGACACCTATCGGCATAACGAACAAGCGACGTGTCGCCAATGTGGATCGACGTGCGTAGTCAAACATCGCGGCCGCGGGCGTAGACACTTGATCGATACCGCCTACATCGTGTGGTACGAGAAGTCGATGGTCGATGCCCAAACGACGGTCGCGACCTGGTACTACGCCTGGCGGGACTACTCTGGCGATTTCCATGACGTGGAGACGAAATTTGAGCCACGCGCCCGGTACGTGTTTGCGCCTGGGCGCGGCGGCAGCATGATGCGCTTGAACTGGTCCGGCGAGTGGCAACCGCGCCGGAACGTTCATGCGCTGCCCGTTGGCATGATGGGTTGGCGCACCGTCGACGTCTGGTGTTCGCACGAGAGCATCCAAACCGCAGTGGCCGGAACACCTCTTCAGTACAGCGGCTGGGAGACGTATTGCGATCAGTACAACACACTCCTCACCTTCTTCGACCTGGCCAGCAGATACCCGTGCGTCGAGTATCTGACCAAACTCGGCTTTTCGAGATTGGTGATGGCAAAGTTGGACGGTCTCCGCACGTTCGGGGCCATTCACTGGCGCGGCAGAACGATGGAACAGGTCCTTCGCATGCCACGCGCGGATGTCCACGCCTTCCGCAAGCTGGCGGACGTCATCGAGCCGCTGTCGCTCCGAAGCTACCAGACGTGGAGACGCCTGGGGTGGAAGGTGTCACCGGAAGAAGCCCATCTTCTGCGCGAACTGCTGATCCCTCATCACTGGAGAGAGATCCAGGTTCGAGCATCACTCGCGTCCGAAGTCGAGATCGCAAAGTACCTTCTCAAGCAACTCCGCAAAGGCGAGTACCGTTCGATCAGCTATGCGCTCATCGAGTGGATCGACTACCTCCGTTTTTGTTCGGAACTCGGGATTCCGCTCAACACGACGAGGAACGTGTTCCCGTCGAACCTCCGCGAAATGCACGATGAGATGATGCGACGTGTGCGTATCAAACGGGACGAACGCCTTAACGCGCAAATTCAAGCCCGCTTGGCCGAGTTGGAGCCGTTCGGTTACACGGACGAACATTTCATGATTCGGCCGGCGCGCAGTGTGCAGGAGCTCTTCGACGAAGGACAAGCTCTTCACCACTGCGTCGGTAGCTATGCGGCGAAGTACGCTTCAGGAGAGACCAACCTGTTCTTGATGCGACGAGTCTCCGCCCCGGATACGCCGTACTGTACCGTGGAAATGAGAGACAGTGCGCTCATCCAAGCGCGTGGCGAACGCAATCGCCTGCTTCGAGAGGACGAACAGACCTTTGTCGATCAATTTGTCCGCCACGTGGCCCGTATGCACAAACGGGCACAGCGTCGAAAAGCAAGCTAAGCCACCGCGGGATTGCCGGAGTCTCGGCAATCCCATATACTGAAAGCAAAGGAGTGTACACATGCCGGTTCAGGATACGTTAATGAAGGCCCTCACCCGCTCCTTATCCGGCGGCGCTCTCGATGTATTGGGCGTGCACGGTGTGGACCTGGTGGAGCCTTTTGCAACCGAACTTCCCGCCAACACGCTGCGCATGGATCGTGTGTGGCGGACGGTCGACGGAAACCTGTTTCACTTGGAGTTTCAGACGAAGCGCGAGTCGACGTTGCATCGCTTTTTGGAATACGACGCACGCTTGGCGAACGAACACCGGACGAGGATTCGCACGGTTGTCTTGTACCACGCGAGTGTCGCGAGCGCGCCAGATGAGCTCGACATCGGGACAGCACTCTACCGCGTCGAGAATGTATTTCTGCGACACCTCGACGGTGACCAAGCGCTGAATGAAGTCGAGCATCACCTGCGTGCTGGACAGTGGGAGCCTGGCGACCGGATGCGATTAGGCCTAGCCCTCAACATGCGCTTGGAGAATCAGGCGCATGCGTTCGAGCGAGTGCGTGAACTCATTCCTCAAGTGCCGGATGAGACCGAACGGGATTTGGTCGTGAGTGCGATTCTCGTGCTTGGCGATCAGGGTCTCACCGAGGAACAACGGGCACTACTTCGAAAGGAGCTGAGAAACGTGTCGAAGCTGGCGGAAGAGCTGTACGAGGAAGGTCGCGAGGAAGGTCGCATGGTGGGGCGTATGGAAGAACGCATGGAAATCGCTCTGAACATGCTTCGTAAAGGCATGTCTGTTGAAGACATCTCGGATACCACGGGGCTAACTAAGCAAGAGATCGAAGAACTTGCGCGGAAACAATCGCATTAACGATTCGGCCTGTCGCAAGCGTTCGCGCTTCGGCAGGCCGATTCCTTATACTGTGAAAATCCTCGCGCGTATCTCCGGATTGCACACACAACCCGGCGGATACAGGGCTTCACGAATGCGTCGCAAGCTGCCCGCATGAACGTTCATTCGGTACGAATCCTTCACTCGACTCACCCGTGTATTCCGCGCCCCAAGCGCAACGAGAAAGTCGTGACATTCCGGCACCAGCGGCCCTGTGAGCGTCAACCGGTCCCGTCCTGATGGATCCTTGCGAAAATGGCTATGCGTGTCGATGTACCCGCGTACAAAATCGACCGTCGGTCGAAACACAGGTTCCGTTTTGCAGGCATGCTCATATGCGCAGATGAGATCTACGTCGTAACAGCGCAAGTACAAACTCGGTTTGCCGCGGTTGACAAGCGTGGCGGAAGATCGACGCATGAACGAGCGCAAGAGCTCGATCTGTGAGGTATCATCCGACACAAAGCGAAGATACCATCGCCCGCGTTTGTCGCGCACCACCTTCGCGCGCGAGAAGAGCGCGCCGAAGAGATAATCCGGGATGGTCGGATAACCGTGCAGCGTGAAATACGCTTGGAAAAATTCCTCCAGAACCCGCGACCAAGTTCCGTAGCGCTGAATCACATGGTCCGGCGGCTCCGTTTGTCGTTTTCGAGCTATCCGTCGATAATCCGACACTTTAGGAAGTCGTCTCTTTTCTTCCCATACACGAGATAAGATTTCGAATACAGGGTCATCAGGCTTCATGTGGCCAACTCCTCGCGACGTGTCCACCTTGAGTGTATCGGATCGACGGACGGGGTTCTAGGCCAACATTACGCCATTTTTGATGTCCGATAATCGGGCATTATCGGACATCATTTTACGATTTGTGATTGTAAGTTATCTTCAGCATCGTCGTGCGATCAGGACCTCGGAAGACGTATAATACATGCAAGCAAATATCCGCTTGGGGAGAAGGTGTGCAAAAATGATGTCAATCGTCAAAGTGTCACCCAAATATCAAATCACAGTACCAAGCGAGCTTCGGGAAGCACTTGGTCTGCAACCGGGAGATAAGCTCCTTTTTCATCAAAAACCGAATGGGGAAGTGGTGATTCGTCGTATCCCTCGAATATCCGCCCAGCAACTCGCAGGGTCGCTTGCAAGAGCATCAGGTAAAATGATTCCATATGTCCCACTCGAAGAAGCGAGGCGAATTACGTATGACGAACTTGCTCAGCGAATGGCGAGCGAATTACAGCAGACAGATTCGCCATCTTCAATCGAGGGTGGTGATGCAAAGTGAAATCCGTTTTGTTAGACACTAACGTAATTCTGCGTTTTCTACTTGACGACCATCCCCACCATTCGCCAGCAGCTACGAACCTGTTCATGAAAGCTGAACAGGGTGAAATCAAGTTGGTCATTGATCCGATGATTGTGGCGGAATGCTGTTACGTCCTGGAGGGAAAAGTCTATCAGTTTTCAAAGGAGCTCATTGCCTCTCACCTGATCCCCGTCTTGACTCACGAAGGGGTCCAATGTGAAGCCCTCATGACGGTATTAGACGGTCTAGACATTTACGTCGAACATCGATTGGATTTTGCCGACGCCTACCTCATTGCGCTGGCTCGGAATCACCGTTTTGAAGTCGCGACATTCGACAGGAAGATGACTCGAATCGAAAACGTGGTTTTTCAAGACCTCTGAGGTTGAAGGAGCGATCGCATCATGCAGGAAATCATGGATACTAACGCATCCTCCACGATACACGTTGGATTGACCGAGTTATCTGCAAGCGCCAACAAGTATGTTCTGAACTCTAAAGCACGAAATACGGTTCGGGCCTACCAATCCGACTGGCGCTCGTTCTGCACCTGGTGCGACGAACGCCACCTCTCTTCCCTGCCCGCCGAGCCGAAGACGGTAGCGCTCTACCTATCCGACATGGCTGATCGAGGCTATCGAACCAGTACGATCGGGCGGCATATGATTTCGATTGGTCTCGCCCACCGAACAAAAGGCTTCCCCTCCCCCACCTCCGACGAGACGGTGCGAGCGGTTTGGCGTGGCATTCGCAATACGCTTGGTGTGGCACCTCACGGGAAACTTCCTATTTTAGTAGAGGATTTGCGCCGAATGCTTCAACACGCGCCAAACGACCTCATGGGTCTGCGAGATCGGGCACTTCTGTTGATCGGGTTCGCCGGTGCATTCCGACGCTCGGAGATCGTGGCTCTGAATGTCGAGGACGTCGAGTTCGTGCGTGAGGGGCTTGTGATCACCTTGCGCAGGAGCAAGACTGACCAGGAGGGCGAAGGTCGGAAAGTGGGCATCCCCTATGGATCGTTCATCGAGACCTGCCCGGTGCGTGCACTGCAAGCGTGGCTGACCACGACGAGCATTGAATCCGGGCCACTCTTTCGCCCAGTGAGCAAAGCCCACGATGTCCGCGACGCGCGCCTGTCTGACAAGACTGTGGCGCGCATTGTGAAGAGATATGTTCGACTGATAGGACTCGATCAGCGCCATTATGCTGGACACAGCCTGCGCGTCGGCCTCGCCACATCAGCGGCGATGGTAGGCGTATCGGAGCGAGACATCATGGCACAGACGGGACATAAAAGCCCGATGATGGTGCGGAGATATATCCGAGATAGCAACTTGTTTCGATCAAATGCGGCGGCAAGGATTGGGTTATGATGGTTGTTTAGTATATATGTGTTCCACATTTACTTTGGTATACGTATATAGTGTACCTTTGTTTCACTCCGACCCCTTGATCTCAAGTTTGACAGTAAGACGCCTCATCGGAACGTCGGAACCGCGCTACGGCGCGGTTTTTTCGGTGTTTGGGGGCGTTTTGTTTCCGAAAATGTAGGTCAAACTTTTTTCGTGTAATCGTTGATACATAAGGATCTATGCACTATGATTGTGGATATAAATATTCGCGGTGGTGGTCCCCTTGTTCGCGCAAATTGTATCCACAAAGAAGCCCGACGGTAAGACCTACAAGTATCTCCACATCGTTGAGTCCTACCGCGAAGGTCGGACGGTCAAGAAGCGGCGTGTCGCAAGCCTGGGCAACATCAGCCAATATTCTGAGCGCGAAATTGAACAGATTATCCGGACCCTCGAGTCTCTCCTACAGCATCGCACCACCGGTTCGCTCGAAGACTTCGACGTCCAGCAGGTGCTCCATTTCGGCGTTCCGTATGTGGTGCAATTTTTGTGGAACCAACTCGGGCTCACCGAGGCCATTCTGACGCCTTGCGTGACCGCGAGGTCACCTTTGACGTCGCGCGGTACGTCCAGGCCATGGTCATTCATCGGCTCGTCGATCCCTCGAGTAAGCTTCGCCTCTTTCACACGCTGGACGATCTCTACCTGCCGGACTGGGGCGGGGAACCGTGGCAGCTTCAGCACTTCTATCGAGCGCTCGACTACCTCGTGGACATCAAGCCTCAACTGGAACGTGTGTTGTACGGGCGACTGACAGACTTGCTGAACTTTAGGCTCTCGTTGGTTCTGTATGACCTGACCAGCACTCATCTCTACGGGCACGCCTGTCCCCTGGGAGAGCATGGGTATTCCCGCACGCATCGCCCCGACCTCGAGCAGGTGGAGCTTGGGCTCCTGGTGACCCCAGAAGGCATCCCCATCACCCACGAAGTGTTCGCAGGCAATGTATCCGACAAGCAAACCGTGCCTGACATCTTGAAACGTCTGAAAGAAGACTTCGCGGTCGAGCAGTGCGTGTTCGTGGGGGACCGTGGCATGCTGACGGAAGCGAACATGGCCCTGATGGCGGACGCCGGATTCCCCTACATCGTCGGATTTCACAAACGTGGACGCATCGTGAGCGACGCGTTGCTGGAACAGTTTGCGGACATCCACGCCTACCATGAACTGAAAGACAACTTGCGCTACCTCGAGGTGCCTGCCACAAGCGTGGACGACGTCGAAAGGGCGGAAGGCGTCCGCTACATCCTTTGCTACAACCCGGAGAAAGCACGTCAGGATGCCGCGTTTCGAGAGAGCGCGCTGGAGGAGGCTGAAGCGGGTCTGAAAGCCTTGGCGGAGAGCTTGGCGAAACCGAAACGCGGGCGAAAGCCGACGGACAAAGGCGTCATGCTCAAGGTGGCCGACCTGTTAACCCGAAAAGGGGTGGAAGCGTTCTTTCAGGTCGACTACAAGAACGGCATCCTGACGTATCGGCGCGATGAGGACGCCTTGAACAAGGAAGCCCTGCGCGACGGAAAGTTCCTGATTCGAACCAATACGGATTTGCCAGCAGCGGATGTGGTCCAATCGTACAAGACGCTGATGGGGATCGAACGAGCGTTTCACCAGATCAAAAATTTCCTGGATGTCGGGCCAGTCTATCACTGGAATGAGCGGCGGATTCGTGGGCACATCTTCGTCTGCGTGCTGGCCTACCTCTTCGAGCAGGAGATGCAAGTGCTCTATCGCCGCCAATGGGCCTGCGACAAGGCAGCGGCAGAACGCTTTGCGTGCGTTGAGGATCGAGCCAACATGCTCGCCGAACTCGAGTCGCGGTGGTACACCGGCGAAGCCATCGTACGGGAACTCAGACGCTGGAAAGCGGTACGCGCCACGTTCTTAGACAAGGAGTTCGTCAGCGTGACCAAAGCGACAGACCAAGTGAAGACCATCCTCGCGAACTTGGGCATCCCGACACCGAACAAGACCTTGTCGGTGACGAAAGCCTCATCCACGACGCGGACCGAGTGACGGCACAAGATGCCACAAGACAAATCGCTCTCGAACGAGCCCCGCAGCTACGCGGGGCTAACGTGCGTGTGGTGCAAACTTGCCCCTACAATCCGCGTCATATCAAGAGGACTGTCAAACTTGAGCTTAACCTGATGATTCGAACGAACACTACCGAAGGGGCGTGATCTATCCACACAGCAGAAAAGGATTTTTATGGAATACGTTATCTTTCACGAGAAGTGTGCGTCGTTTTCGCTCGCAATGGAATCCGTCATTCTGCAAAAGGCTCACACAAAAAATGCATATAATTATCATCGGAAAATGTATAAAAATATTGTTTCAAACGTTCATGCACACCCATTTCATCTATCAACGCTACTTGACCTGGGTAGGATGCGGCCGAAAGCATGGCGGAAATCCCGGCATACGATGCACACCAATTACTAGGACATGAAATTTGGTCACTATCACGCTACAACAACTCGGCACTTCATTATCATCTCCCGATATCCCCCAAACGACCCGCAGGACGTGTTAGACATACTGTCCCCTTGGATGAGAAGATGAAATCGGTTGGGCGGCTGAACGAAGAGGCGCGTATCCCCACCAAATGCCCAACTTGAACTACTCATTACTACACGTCGCAGCATGACTGCATATCGAAACCATTCTCAAATTGTCTTCCCAAGAGGCGACCGAGCTCAAAAGCATCCTCTACGGATACCACACTTGCCCCTGGATGTTGGTCTAGCCATTTCTGGGCCTTGCTAGCTGAGCTAAAATAGTGAACCTCATTACAAAAAGCCGACCTGACCGATGACATATCATCCGGAGTCACAATCGACACGACGGCCGAGGAAGGAACGACGCTGACAATGCGTTCAGGTTCCACCGTCAATCGTACGGGCGTTCCGGAGCTGTGACACGGCGACTCGATGTAGGCCGAACGACCTATGAGTTGCGGGAACATGAGTGTGTCAAGAGCGCACCAGGTATAAAGTTGCTTCTCTTCCACCCAAAAGCGATGAGGAGTCGGGACGAGAGTGAGACCACATCCGATAACCCGGCCTTGTTCGTCCAGTTCAACACTAGGTAATGCGGAAAGCGTGTCCCGGATCTCGTCAACAGATTTGCCCGTTTCGGATGCAATGTCCTCAACGGAAACGGGCATACCTCTCGTGATCAATTGTAGCAGTGGACGCATAATCCACTTCAAAGAACGTGTTTCTCCTGGCTGATCGAACGATTTGGCAAGCCGGTACGCAATGTTCTGAAACTTGGTTTCCACCTTCATCATCTCCTGCTTTTCATTGTCCTTCTTATCCGGCACAGCACGACAACTTCGCCACATCCTTGTCAAACGTCAGTGTCGCCAGCTTTAGACCTTCTGCCATGGTTAAATACGGCGCCAGCGTCGAATTCAAATCCTCAATCGTGAGGCCAAATTTCACAGCGAGAAGCGCCGCATAGATCACATCACCTGCATTTTCAGCTACCACATGAGCTCCCAATAGCTTTCTGCTAGTAGCATCAGCTACCAGCTTGAATACGCCGTTCGTTTCCCGATTGGCCAGCGCCCTTGGCACTGCATCGAGTGGCAGCACAGAAGTCAGCACTTCATAACCCGCTCGTTTGGCCTGTTCCTCTGTCATACCCACTGTGGCCACAGAGGGATGAGTAAAGGTTACCGCCGGAACTACCGAAAGATCCGCGCGACGTCTGTTCCCGCTCAGGGCGTTTTCAGCTGCAATAGCTCCTTGATACGCCGCCACATATACAAACTGTGGTCCCATCGTCACGTCGCCGGCAGCATAGATATACGGGTTGGATGTTTGCAGATACTCATCAACCAACACTTCACCCCGTGGACCTAGCTGAACATTCGCAGCTTGTAGATTCAATGAATCCGTATTCGGTTTGCGTCCAGTGGCCACCAGCAAAGCCTCTGCCTCAATAACCTTTTCCTCTCCGTCTACGGTGATGTAAACACGTTTGACGTTGCCTTTCTGTTCTACGCGTTGAAACGTCGCCCCTGTAATGATTTCAATCCCTTGTTCGGTGAACGCGCGTGTGATAGCCTCGGATATTTCAGAATCGTACGATTTAAGCACCCGTTGCCCTCGCTGCATAAGCACAACTTCGGATCCCAGGTTATGAAGCCATTGACCTAACTCCATCGCGATATAGCCCGAACCAATGACAGCTAAGCGCTTTGGAACTTCACGCAATTCCAAGGCCGTTGTACTGACAAGGTAATCCACATCCCGCAGCCCCGGAATGTCAGGAACATCCGGAGATGCGCCTGTGGCAATGAGAAAGAAACGCGCCGAAATCCGGTTTCCGTTCACTTCTACGGTCCGCGGGTCCACAAACCGTGCTTCGCCACGAATCATCATGAAGCCGTACTCATCAATGAGGTCTATATACTTATTCTGTCGCAATCGTTCGACGAGTTCGTTTTTCTGGTTCACCAGCTGTCCTAGATCGACTCGTCCCGCACTAGTTGCAAGTCCCTGGAACGGATGTTGCATCGCCAAGCGGTTAATTTCACCCGCGCGTAGCAGGGTCTTGGATGGAACACAACCGATGTTTACACATGTTCCGCCGATCGTCCCGCGTTCAACCATAGCTACTTTCGCGCCATACGAGACCGCTTGAATGGCTGCCGAAAAGGCCGCTCCGCCGGAACCAATGATGAGCAAGTCATAATCAAATTGACCGTTCTGTTCAGTATCACTTTGACCCTGTCGCATCCAAGTAAGGGTTGCATCTCCGGGTTGATATCCGGCCTGTATCACCGCTTCTCGAGCGTCCATCAGCCGATTGAGATCGTTCAGAGAAAACTTGGCTTCTCCTCGCCGAAAGTCTGCAGTGATATCTTCTGCACCGATGTTCTGTAATGCACGAACGATATGACGTTCACAGTCGACGCATGACATTCCCTGAATCTCAAGTCGTATTTCATTCTTGGCCGAATGCCTCATCTAATGTTCTCCTCTACGTTAAGGTCTACACACTCGTTTCGTAGGCATGGGTCATAGTTTGGTGCACGTCTGGATACGATCGGCATTGTCCGCCACGATTTCACGAGCCAGTTCTATCAGAGTGCGGACTCTTTCATCCGAAACCTTATACCAAACGTATTTCCCCTCTTGGCGCGCAGTTACATACCCGCACCACTTAAGGCAGGCTAATTGATTCGATACCTGACTTTGTGACGCTCCAGTTTCTTCGACAAGTTGACTTACCGTTCGCTCTCCATCCAACAAAATCTCCACAATCTTCAATCGGGTTGGATTTGACAGGCCGTGAAAGAACTTTGCATAGATCTCTGTTTGACTCTGCGTCATCAACATTTTCGACATGCGCCCCCCTGTTCCCAAACAGTCCAATCTCTATGTGCCCCCTCGAAATACCGTGATCATTGAACTTGAAGCCTAATTCCTGTCCTTTTCGTCGAGATGAATGTTTATGTGAGATGGCTTTGGAGAGCAGCAATCCATGTCGCGATGATGATCCTGCCTAGGAACACAACAATCCATGCTCCGGCGATGCCTTCCACGTACGAACAACACTGAAACTATACCAGCGATCACCAGGAGCATCCCCCCCACAATCCAATACTTTGTGATACCTGCAAAGACAGCTCCTATCCCCGTTGCTCCAAGCAAAGCTACGAGCGCCGGTCCACCGCAGCAGATGAGTGGCATGATCAGTAACGGAAGGATAGACCACACATCTCGACCACCCGTATCGTTTCCCTGGTCCTTCATCTCAGTCACCACCCCTTACAAATGATGTTTCAAAATCCAATAATCCAAAATATACAGACCTGCCGCGATCATGATCATCCCGCTCACCTTTGATACCCAAGGTAGTATCTTCTTTAACCGGGTCCTTACATATGCTTGAGAGATCATCGCTAATACCGACAGTGTCACAACAACGAATCCCATCCCCAGGGAGTATAAAATAAAATGAAGGATTGCCTCACTCAACCGACCGACGATGACCGACTGAGATACCAACACCAGAAATACAGGGAGTGCGCAACCTAGAGACGCGATGGCATAAAGAATGCCATATATGAACATGGACCAACCCGAACCTCTCCTCAAACGACTCCCCAGATTGCCCGTGTACTTCATGGTGTTGATTTCGAAAGTGCGCCCCCGTAACATCAAGGTTCCCATCACAACAAGGAGTACGCCAATACCCGTTGATAGCCAAGGTACAAGCTGATATAAAACTTCCCCCACTGCGGAGATTGCAAGACCAACCGAAACAAACACCGTCAAGAACCCAAGTGTCATCCAAGCTCCGACAACTGCGCCACGCACCCCACTTCGCCAGTAGGAAGTATCGTCCGAAGCGCTATGACCCACTAAATACGACACGTAAGACGGCAACATCGCAACCCCGCAGGGATTAAACGCCGCTGCTATCCCAGCCACAAAGACAAGCCCAAGATTTGTCGCCCCCATCGCATCCTCCTATCAGGAATGTGCTTGGTATCCTGTAGATTCAAGTATTTCCGTTTCGATCTGTGACGGATTTGTTTTTTTAGCATCGTACCAAACTGCCATATGCAAGCCTGGACCAGCTATTACCTTGACCACACCAGGAAGTTGCATGATCAACTGTTGGAAGTCAGCGCCGGACAATGGAGGACAGCAAGATTCAGCGGGCTGAAGAACAAAAGTGATCTTCTGGTCCGATACATGCGCTTTTGAGACTACACTCACGCTCGAATCAGCATGGACTTGTGAACCATTGGATGACAATGAATGTGCATCGTTCGAACCCGATGAAATCTGTCCGACTGTACTGGAATTTTTGGCAGTTTCTTGGGACAGAGGCTCAGTACCACAGCCTCCAAGAAGCAGAATGGCAGCTAAAGACGCGATAACAAGCTTCTTCACACGCATCACCACCGATTATTTTGATATTAAGATTATATGATATGTTGATTATGGTCAACCCCACTCACAATGTGGCCCATTGTCAAGTACTCGTATATGAAGACCTCACCGTATGAATTCGTTAGGCATTCTTCAACGAGGACATTGGAACTCGCGAAACACACGCTTGGTTAATGACTGGCCCGTATGGACAGTTTCCCGTCGAGTGGCGGAATTTCGCCGTGCGTGTCTTATGTGTGACATTATCGGCTTTGACCCTTGGCGAACTTTATCGACCTCCGTCACGCTCCGTCAAGGGACGCTTCGCTCGTCCTTTGGACGCCCTTAACGGGCGTTCGACGGTCGATTTTCATTCGTGAGGGTCAAAGCTCGGTGTGCATGGTCGCATCACCTCGCCGTATGCGCCTATTTGTGCAACCATGCCGCTGCCGCAAGTTGGGGCTGATTCGGTTTCAACTTGGCCATCCACTCCAAGCTGAAGTACCGCCGTGCCACCATCCACCCTTCGTGCTGCTTTTGCAAAATGGTGCCTGCGAGTCGTAGCACGGCCTCACGATTGGGGAAGAGGCCTACGACGTCCATCCGCCTCCGCATCTCCCGATTCAGACGCTCCAGCGGATGGGTCGAGCAGATCTGCCGCCAGTGTTCAAAGGGCGGCGCCATGAACGCCAATACGTCGTCTTCCGCATCGGATAGGATCTCCATCGCCTTCGAGAATCGTCCCTTCAATTCGCCCACGACGCGCCGGAGTTGCTCGTGAGCTGCCTCCTGGGACGATTGGGCAAAGGTCGTCCGCAGGATGGATGCGACCATCGCCTGCTCTTTCTTCGGCACCTGACTCAGCACGTTGCGCAGTGCGTGCACTTTGCATCGTTGCCAGGAGGCACCCGTGAGCACCTCGGCAATCGCTTGGCGCAACCCGCATGTGCGTCGGTGAGTTTGGAGCGACGGCACACCTCAGTCAATCGCTTCGTTCCGCGCCGGTTCTGCACTGAAGTACCCATTCTCGTTTAGCTGCAAAGATCTCTCTTAGACGATGAAGGAAGTGCAATCCACCCTTTACCCGGTATTCTTTTTCCACTCGGTGATATGACATCTCCGTCGCCCGTAGTTTCGTGCTGGCTTGCAGTTATAACCCGTATTCAAGGAGTTCAGGGAAACAACTTGTAGAATTCATTGTATCTAGGGTCTTTGTGTTTTGTTGCCTTCTCGACTCGCACTAGACCGTTGCGAAGAACAGATCCGATGTAGCCTGCTGGAGATTTGACACCCTCTCTAGTAGCGAGAGAAGCTGCCTCAATCACCTCTTCTGGCGTCGCGATTTGTAACCAGTTGAGCAGGGTCTTCTTTTGAGCTCTTATGCCTAGCTGGATCAACGCTTCATTTACGGTCTCACACACTTCCTCAAGTGCAGTGTTAGATGTCAGGTGCTCACTGTTGCTGGTAGCCAACGTGGCAGCTGCTTGGCCCCGTGTGTGTATGTAGGTCTTTGTAAGTGGATCTTGATCTATAGATCTAACTTCTCGTCCGTCTGGCGACATACGTCTGTCGTGTGGCGACATAGGTATGTCGTCTGGCGACAGGGGTGTGTCGTCACGCGACATAGGTATACCGTGTGGCGACATAGGTATGTCGTCTGGCGACATACCCCCTCTAAAAGCAACGTCATCCGGGTGAATCACGGTGTAGAGATTGCTGTAGTATTCACCTGTCTCTTCGTTTCTCCGGTGTTCTTTCACTAGGAGGCCTGCCTGTTCTAATTCCTTAATGGCTTCTATCGTTCGGGTACGACCAAATCCGATAGCTTTAGCGATCGCGTTATAACCCGGAAAACTTTGTCCTTCCCCGTCGGCACAACGGCAAAGGAAGATGTAGACGGCTTTCGCGTAGCCGCTGATGTAGTCGATGTCGTAGATACTGTTGGGGCAGCGGAACCAGTTTTCAGACCAGCCTTTGCGGACTTTTGCTGGGGTATAAGCCATATTCGTTCCTCCTTGGAGTGGAGGACGAAAAAACACTTTCCTTCGCGAAGGAAAGCGTCCCATTATTCTCAGGCTGGGGAAGCCAGCACGAGGGTTGCGCGGTCTGTTGTTTTTGGGTATACTTAGACCACACAAGTGTTCATGGGACGAGAAACTCCGAGAGGTTTGGCCGCCGTTCGGAGTTTCTTTATTTTTTCGCCCTTCCCTTACTGCTAACAAAATGTAAAAGAGACCAGACGCCGCGTTCTCAGCACAAACGTCTGGTCTCTGCGTTGTCCAAATGTAAGAACATACGACCAAAGATGCCTACGTACCTAGACATAAGATCTGTCGCATGTTATACTACTCGCAGAAATGTCCCAGCGTTGTGCGAGAACGCTTGGTGACAGCCCTGGTGGAGTGCCCGCTCTACCAGGGCTTTGATTTTATCGTTCAACTCATTGAATCTCAGCTGTGATGCTATCTATACAAGTACCACATTGATACTCGATTTCCTTCGCTGTTGATCGGTATTCTAGCACAAACCTATTCGACTGTGAACAAGCGTTTTCGACAGAGGCTAGTCTTCTAACTCCAACTGAGTTAATCCTGCTTCTAGCAGCTCGTTGATGAACCTCGTCTTGAATCCCCTGCTGTGTCTTGCAGAAGCTCGTTCCAAGCGCTCCATGAGGTCTTTCCGAATGAGAAACGTATGCTTGGTATACAACTCGTCGTAACTTGGGCGTGATCGGCGTTGTTCTTCGAAGGCTCGAATTCGTGCGGCGATATCAAACGAATTGTCTGTTGTACCGGTGTTGTCCGTGGTGGTTGTAGTGGACATTGGTGGATAAACGACTTCCGACGTATGAGACATAGTTTCTTCGTGGAGGAATTCCGTACGAGTTTTTGGTGTACCTATATCATCCGCATTTGAGGTTTGCCCCATAAGTGTGTCAATGACCTCAGACTTGTGGGGTGGGGTCTCTGTCCGAGATGGCATGAGGCTTTCGAAACGCTTCTTTTTGTCAGCGGCTGACACGGGCTTTCAACTCCTCCACGAATGATTCATACATGGCGATAGCTTCTCGGTCGGCCTTGGTTTGAATTCTTATCCCTTCCACTGAAAATTCGATGATTCGAGATTTGCGCCGAATCACTGTGTCGAAAACGAAGTCCTGGTACTCCTCGCGGACGCGTTCTGTAATGTAGTTCCCAATGGCCGTTCGAGCATCAAGCAACGAGATTAAAATGCCAGCAATTCGAAGGTTGGGATTTACACGTTGTTGTGCAGCCTGAATAATCTCCATGTACCGGTCGAGAGCATCGTACGCGAAAGGTTCGGATTGGCACACGACGACACAGTAGTCAGATGCACATACGCCGTTTAAGGTGAGTCCTCCGAGGTTGGGAGGGAGGTCGATGAGAATATAGTCATAATCGCTCTTTACAACGTCGAGCGTGTTTTTCAGAATCACCATTTGCTGAGATACGTGAACTTCCGTGTAAATCCATTTGTCGAATTGAGACAAAAAGTCCTCTGCCGGGAGTAAATGCAGATTGTCTGAGATGGAGTGGATATAGGGCCGCGGGTCTCGTTCTTTGCATGCTTCTAAACTTGTGCGATGTACGAAATCGTACGGGCTTCGTTGCGTCAAAAGTTGCGTAAGGTTGCCTTGGGAGTCAAAGTCGACTGCGAGAACCCGATGGCCTTGTTCTGCGAGAATATATGAAGTGAGTGCAGTGGTCGTAGATTTACCTACACCACCTTTTTGGAGCCCTACACTAATCGTGCACCCCACACGTTCCACCTCCGTTCCTATCCTACGTCACACAAGTAAGTGTGTAAAGTTTAGATTCTATGTATTTGAATATAGTGTGTAGTGTATATATAGGTACACCAAAACGTATACCTATTTGTTTGTGATAGAAGTAGGTTAATGTAATACGTGATTTGCACTATGGTTTACCCACTACATCCAAGGTGTTCAACCAACACATATGGATGTAGTGGGGGCATATATTTACCTATTCAACGTACTTAGTTCATGTTCTCTTGCGTGTTCGTCGTGCCTGTGCATTATTAGCTCCGTCAACATAGAAATTACCGTTCCTGGCTCCACATCATGTTCTTCCGCGACACTGAGGAGCGCATAGAACGTGCCTACTGCACTCTCCACGATCTGTTCGGGAGTCACTTCGTACTCTTCCGCCAAGCGCAACACGACATCAAGCACGCTTGAGGCCACCATCCACTCGACAGGTTCCACGAGTTCGTACCCCTCGTTACGTTCGGCGATCGGATATTCCTTCTCGCCTGCGACGATCTTGCCGCCTTTCAAGTACACGTGAAAGGTCTGATGCGCCACGATGAAATCTATGGGCAAGTTCACGCGGAAGTGCTGCAATAGCTGCACCAATGCACGCGAAGCATGACCCACATAATCGGCGCGGAACGTGCCAAAGTGATAGACGGCCTCCGTCGTGAACACCGTGACGTTCGTCACTCCGTCTTTCGTCGAAACGTCCACGGATTCAGCTTCTTCCTCGATGCCAAGCGCGAACGCAAGTTCCTCGTCGTTCGTCCGATACTCGCTCCACACGTGCTTCACGCGGTCCACGTATTCAACTCTCTCCATATCTGGCGTCTCCCTTCTCAGTGGCTTAGTGGCTATGGACACAAACTATCACGGACTCGCTGTAGCGGCGCGCCAGGATTACGCCAGAGCCAAACCGCGCCTGATTCTGCTCGTGGCGAAGGTTGGCCTAAAGTTGGCGCAAATTGTTCTGTCTCTTCCTGTACGCTCGTGCCATCAAGACCAGTCCAAGCGAGGGGAGGTGAGGGTATGGCGAGAAGCACGGCGTCGAATGTGACGCAAACCATCACCCAGCTTGGCTTTGCGCCGGTGAATCCCTGGGCGCTTCTGAATCGGGTGACAAGCGGGTTTGGCCATCTCATCGAGGTCGTTTTCGCTTGGGTCTACTTCTTGTCGGAAATCGGGGTGCTGGCGGGCGCGCTCGTGTGGCTGGTGGGTTCCATCGGGAGTCACGCGCGGATTAAACGCACGGGCGCGCACATCACGCTGTACGCCATCGTGGGCTTTCTCGCGGCCGTGATTCTGCCGGGCGTCATTTTGGCCATTGATTCGACCTTTCAGCGATAGGAGGCATGCATGTCCATGAAGCGATGGATCACTCAGGTGGGGAAAAGCTTGTATGCGGGAAGCGCCGTCTTGGCTGCGACAGCCATGTCAGCGGAAGCAAGCACGAGTGGGATCACAAATCCACTCTCCAGCAGTTCGTCGAGCGTGAGTTCTGTGCTCAACCAGGCGCTCAGTTGGCTGGACGATGCGATTTTCGCGGTTGCTGGTGCGCTGTTTCTGTTCCATCTCTACAAGGCCATCATCGGTCTGATGGCAGGTTCCCATCACGCACAACGACGCGAGGAGGCGAAAAGCCACCTCGTTTGGGTGGCCATATCGGGCGTCATGCTCGGGGGCGGCGCGATCTTGGCTGGCGCGCTCTACAACCTCGGCAAGAGCTTTTAAGGAGGGGGCGCAGCAATGCTCGAAGTCCACTCTCCGATTCCCATGACAGAAGGCGAAACGCTCGTCTTTGGCATTCGCACGAAGCACATCGCGCACTTTTCCATCGGGGTCTGTCTCACGGCCCCGATGGCCGCGCTTGCGTGGTTCATCCTCCCGCTGCTCCATGAGCCCAGACTTCTTGTGCTCTTCTTGTGGGGAGGAGCAGGTCTCGTCTTCGCGGTGGTGCCCGTCGCAAATCGGCCGCTCGCCGAATGGCTGTGGCTCTCGTTCCGTTACGCCAGACGGCCCAAGCTCATCCTCTATGACCGTGAGTTCCGGGTTCGCGTCCATCGCAAGCGCGCAACGGAAAGGTGGGGAGCTCCGTGAAGTTCATCCTACTGGGCGCGGTCCTTGTGGTCATGTTGGTCATCCTCATCCTGCGAGATCGTCGTAAGCAACAAGGACAACGGCGGCGAAGCAAACGCAAAGTCACGCCGTCGCTTCAAGAGTTCTTGCCGATCGAGGGGTTTCACGAGTCGGGTGCGGTCATCGTCAACGGACGCTTTCGGCGGTTGATTCGTGTGGGGGATCTCAACCTGTACGCCATGTCGATGGACGAAATCGTGGCCGTGCGCGAACGGTTTAAGGCGATGCTCATGCGCCTCGACAACCCGTTCCAGATTTCCGTCCAGGCACGGCGTGCGAACTACACGGATTTCGTGGCCTTCGCCGAATCGACGATTGACGATGCGGTCAAGGCCTATGACAATCCGGCCTTCGCGGCGTACGCGGAGGCCTTGAAGGACTACCTGCGGGAGGAAGCGCTAAAGCCTCGCACAGACCGCGAGAATCTGATTGTCATCGGCGTGTTGCCGAAAGTCGGCGGGGAGGACGAGAAAATGCAGCTCGAGCGCTTGGCACGGGAACAGTCCTTCGTCGAGTCGGGACTATCCGCCATGGGGCTGCCATACGACGTGCTTGAGCCGGTGCAAGTGGTGGAGGCTGTGCAAAACTTCTGGAACCGAGAACGGGCGGTCAGCCAGCGTTATCGCGATGCGGTGATGCGTCGGACGCATGCGCCGCGGGTGGATGGCCTCGACGTGGAGGTGAGCGACCTTGTTCGCACGCAAGAAGGAAAAGAAGCATAAGCGCTGGTCGTGGTTGCGGGCGCATTTGCGACGTCAGAAAGAAAAGCGCGTCCTTGCGCAAGATCCGAGTGTCATTGGGGAGCACGCGCCAACGCTCCACGATCTCATGACACTCGCCGATGGGATAGAGATGCGCGCGAGCGAGATCTACGTATCGCCAAGCGGATATACGAAGACGTATTACGTCACGGGGCTGCCTTCCACCGTCCATTTCGGGTACTTTCAGCGCTTCTTCCGCGTTGGGGCAGACGTGCACATCTCCTTACACGTTGAGCCTGCGGATTCCGCGGTGGCCATGGCCAAGCGGACGAAGCTCATGACCAAAATCGAGGCCGAAATCCTTGCGGAGCAGAAGGCGGGCACCAACAAGCAGATTGCCTTCCTCCAACAGGAGTATCAGCTGCTCGAAAAAGAACGCGAAGAGCTACGGCTTGGCCGCGAGCGCATCTTTTATGCCACCATCATTTTGGCGGTCAGCTCGCCGGATCGACAGGAGTTCGAGGCCGCCTGTGAGCGGATTGAGCGGGAAGGCTTCGAGGGGTTCTTGCTTCGTGAGGCCTTCAAAGAACACGACCTCGGCTTTCGCTCAGTTGCCCCGATTGGCGAAAACGCCCTTCGTCATCCCATTGAGATGACCGCAAGTGCCCTTGCAAACAGCTTCCCGTTCACCAATGCACGCTTTTCCCATGAGTACGGCGTGCCGATTGGCGTCGACTGGTCAAGCGGTCACTTGAACCGGTATGACGCCTGGCATAAGAAGCTCGTCAACGCGAATGCGGTCATCATCGGCAAGGCGGGTTCCGGTAAGAGCTTCTTGGTAAAAGGCCTGGTGGCCCGCTCAGCGGCCATGGGCATTCGCCATGCGATCGTCGATTACGAGGGCGAGTACACGCCCATGGTGCAGGCCCTGGGCGGCGTCGTCATTCGCCTAGATGAGCATTCGCCCTACAAATTCAATCCGTTTGAGCTCGAAGAGGAAGAGGAAAAGCAGGCGGACGGGACAATCCGACGCTTCGTGGACGTGAAAGAAAAGATCAGCGACATGGAGCGCCTGATTGTCAGCATGGCGCATCTGCACGCTGGGCACGATCTCCTCGACTCGTACACGCGAAACGCGATTAACGACATGCTCCAGGAGATGTACGAGCGGGATTTCGGGTTCACATCCGACCCGGAGAGTTTGTATGAGCGGCATGAGACGTGGCAGCGGGACGCAAAGGGAGATCGCCTCGTCCGGCGGGTGAAGCGGCCTCAGCCGCGATTCTCCGACTTCTATGCGAAGCTCGAAACTCGTGCAGCATCGGATGCACGCTTGGAAGAGTTGGCGATGCGTCTGCGTCGCTTCCGCGAAGGCGGCACCGAGGGTATGTTCGACTGCTATTCGAACGTCGAACTGCAAGACGTGCCGGTCGTAAGCTTTGACCTCTCGCATCTGCCGGAGAAGTCCATGGCCCGCCTCCTCGGCATGCATGTCGTGCTCGAGTGGATCATGGAAAAATTCATCAAGAAGAACGTCCACCTGAAGAAGCGCGTGATTATTGACGAAGTGCAAAAGATGCTCGAGCATTTCTACCACGCGATCTTCATGGAGGACGTCTTCCGGCGTATCCGCAAGCGTTCGGGTTCCGCGGTCGCTGCCAGCCAGGACTTCCGCAAGTTCGCGGAGAGCGAGCAGGGCCGGGCTATCCTGCAAAACTCTGACACGAAGATTCTGCTCCGCCAGGACAAGCTCGACAAGGAAGCGGTCATTGAGAACTTCGGCCTTGAAGAGCACGAATTTGAAGAGCTCATCGGATTCCGCGATGGGCAAGCCCGTTGGTGGGTGGGCGGCGAGGTGTTCTACAACCAGATCATCCCATTTGCGGGTGAGTTTGAGCTTTTCACGACGCGGTTTGTGCAGTCGGATGCGGAACTCGCCATGCAGCGGAGGTGGCTCGCGTGAACTGGTTCGCCGGGCTTATCGCCAATCTCATCAACGCTCTTGCCAACGGGATTCAGTCACTGTTGAATCACACGGTCGCCGCGGGGAACAACCTGGCGCCGGATGTGATGGGGAACATCATCCTGGGTGGGTACTTTCACAACGCGTCAAGTGCGCCCAGTTGGGGTACGGGGAGCTTTTCGGATGTCATGGACGCGCACGCCGTGGCGACGCTCGAACCTTTTGCGACGGCGTTTTGGGTATTCGGTTGGTCGTTCTTTCTCATCTCGGTGTATCTGCTAGCGGTGCAGGTATCAGGCGCAAGAGAGAGCGCCGTGCAACGAGAACGCATGAAACAAGGGGTCATCGGCCTTGTGGTGTCTGCTCTGCTCATCTGGCAGGGCCAGCACTTGGCGCTTCTGGTGACCGAGCTTTTTTACTACGCGAGCGACTATTTCTTGCACCTTGGCGCGCCGCAAAAATGGACACCGCTTAGCACGAGTGGCGGTCAGGCGCTCTTGAACAGCATCGTGAACTTCTTGCAGGCGCTCCTCGCGTTCATCGTGTGGATCGTGTACGAGTTCCGCGAGGTGTTCCTGTACGTCTGGATGCTTTTTTTCCCGCTCGCCATGGCGTTTTACGCGAACGACAAGACGCGCGGCATCACGAAGACGTGGTGGGTCGAATGGGTGTACCAGATGGCGGTGCCCTTGGGCCAAGCGGTCGTGTACGGGGTGGCGAGCGCGGTGGCGTCCCCGGCCAGTGGCACGGCGCTCACAGCGGAGGACGTGTTTGTGGCCCTGGCGGGGACGATTGGGCTGCTGTCGTCCGCGGTCTACGTGCGCAAGCTGATCGATGTGGTAGCCCAGTCATTCGGAGCGTCGCTCATCGGCTCAGATCACGGCATGCGTTGGGGCAACCTTGCGATGGTCGGAGCGTCGGCTGTAGCGGGAGACCTGGCCGGCAAAGTGGCGGTGTCCGGGTCGGCGAAGGCCACGGGCGCGACGCTTGGGAAGATGGCGCATGCGATAGATAACACGGTGGGACGTCGATTCGCACAGAAGGCCATCGAACGACGTCCCGAGATGTACGCAGGCACGCTCAAGTCGGGTGCGTCGATCGAAGACGTGATGATGCAGAATAAACTTGGTTCGCAAGGAGACGTGTTGCATGCAAATGGCGCAGGGTTGGAGACAAGTAGCAGTCGAACCTCGGTCTCCAGAACTGGCACCTCTTCTGGGAAACGTCATGAATCGTACACGGTCGGTGCGCTGGCGGAGGCAGCGCGGAGTGTGAAACAGGGAATTGCGCAAAGCCATGCGGGACTTTGGCTTCGAACCTCATGGCGAGGATATCAAAACGAAGGGGGCGCGACGGCCGAGATCATGCGCCGTGCCGCGCATACTTCCGCACTGGTCGCCAACTATGCGAAACGTACATGGGGAGATAAACCATGGCTTGGCAGACCCGTTACGGGGATATCCAACCTGACAGCGGGTTTGGCGCAAAGATACCAAGTGCATGACAAGAATCGTGCTGAGCGATTGGAAGCCCTGCGCGCGAACTTACGCGAAGTTGCGGAACTCAATCAACTGAAAACGCGTCTGCCGAGCCTTGCGAGTGAGTGGATGAATACCACAGGTCCAAGCGCAGACCCCCAGTCGGGTACGACATCTCCTGCGAACGTAGCATCTCCCAGTTCGCATTCGAGCGCGTCAACCACTTCGTCGGGTACGGTTAGTGGTGGGAGTGCGATTGGACAGGCGCACGCGCATATGCAACTGCCCTTATCGCAGGCCGAGAAACGGTATGAGGCTGCGAAAGCGCAATGGCTTGCCGAGCTTCGACGTTCGGGCTTCGATTCGTCGACAGTTCAGTCCTTGCTGCAAGAAGCGGAGACCAAGTGGGAGGATGGCAAGCACCTTCGCGATCAAGGCACGTGGTCGCCCGAGGCAAGGCAAGCGTATCGGGAGGCCTTCACAGCGTACCGGCCTGCGATGCTTGACCGGAAGGCGCGAGAAGCCGTGCAAGCCGGGCGCTTAGTGCTCGAGAAGCCGAAGGATCCGCATAAGGTGCAAACAGAGCGGAGCAAGGCGTTCCTGGATGACGCGCGCAACGCGCTCATGTATCGGCGATAACTTAGGTCTGAATCACGCTACGTCCGTAAACACGCCATGGTATGCTGGGATACGAGGTGATCCACATGCATCCAGGCGTGTTTTTCATGCATCTACGACATCTGTTGCCCTGGTGGTCGCCGGCCATCATCGCATGGTACGGGACATTGTTCTTTTGGGCCATGGATTATCCGCACCGTGCGGTGGACGAGGCACCCTTTGAATTCTCGGAGCCACCATCTCAGATTGTGAGCTTCTGGTACGCGATGTTCATTTGGGGATGTGTCTTCTTCTATGCCATGTGGTTTGCACTTCCTCATACCGGCACAGAGTTTCTCGTGGACTTCTTCACGGTGCCGTCCATCTTGATGATCGTAGGCTTCTTTCTCTTGAAATGGTTCATGAGTTTCATTGACTTTCTCGATAATACGGATCCGGGCGGAGGAGCATCGAAAGGCCTGACGTATAGCGAGTGGCAGATATTCGAAGCGCGAAGACGAGTTCGGGATAAGAAACTTGCGGTACAGCGTGCGCAGGAGTCTGTGATACCTGAGTTACGCCGAGCACGACTCATCGTATTCCCCGGCATGAAGGACGAATCGAAGCGAGGTGACCGTGCATGAAAGGCTTATGGCACTTCATCCATCACTGGTATCTCAAAATCCCATACAGCCCGGCTGAAGCGCATCTGTTCCGCCACGTATGGCACATGATCCCGTTTTGGATGCCAGGCTTCATCGCGTTGAGCATTGTGCCGGCCGGTTATATCCTCATGATTTTGCTCAGCGTGCTCTTCTCGGGATTCGAGTGGTTCAAGTACGAGAAAGCACTTGAAGTCATCAAGGAGCGTGGTCGGAAGTATTCGTACTACGGCCTATGGCTGGCTTACGCAATATGGGCTCCGCTTCCGTGGCCGCGCGCAGCGACGTTCGGTTGGACGGTGGTCGGATGGTTTACGATTCGCCACTTCTGGAAGAAGCGGCGTCGGCGGATCGCGTGGATGTCCACGCTCGACAAAGCGGACCTGGCGCTCATGCCCGGGTGGGCGGAGTGGTTGGAGCGGCAACAGCGGATTGAGGCGGTGTTGGATAGGACGCTACCGTGGAGGAGAGCGAAAACAAACAGGGCTTCCTGAGCATATTGTACAAAATGAACAAAATGAATAAAATGAATCATGAGGGGTGACGGATTATGAGGACTGTGAACGCAACCGACGTTCGGCACCAGCTAGGAACGTTGATGAGCAGCATTAAAGTGGAACCTGTACTCATTGAAAAAAACGGCAAGCCGATTGCCGTGATGCTGTCGATAGAAGAATTCGAGCGTTTGCAAGAGCTTGAGGACTCGTGGTGGGGAGAACAGGCGAAAAAGGCTGCTGAAGAAGGGCTTCTCACCGAAGAAGAGACGAAAACGTGGCTGATGGAGCGCTTAAATGAAACTGCGGATCACTAAGTCTGCAAAGGATTTTCTGTCAGAACTTCAACCCAAAACGTTTCGACAGGTTGTTATGCGGATTCTCGACTTGCTATCCAATCCGTATCCACATGATGCTAAGCAGCTCAAAGGATACGATTACTTTCGCGTGGACATCGGCGAATATCGAATCATATACTCAGTAGCCGATGACGAAATCCATGTGTTGTTAGTTGGGAAGCGAAACGACGACGAAATATACCGTCGTCTAAAGCGCAAGGAGCATTAGTCCGATAATTTTCGTAGATCCTCCAGTCGTTCAAGGTATTCTTCCCGGCTAATCTCGCCACGCGCGTATCGTTCGCGGAGAACTTCCACTGCGCGGTCATAAGGTTCATGCTGACCATAAGAGCCAAACGGCTTCATGCGGAGAATCGCCCAAATCACAAGGACAATCGCCGCTAAGAGCATGAGGACGGAGAGAAACCAGTAAAGGCCCATCATGCCAAAACCATAGCCGCCCATCATGCTCAACACCCCTTAGACCGAGACGAATGTGCTATTCTACGTGCAGGGGACACACCCCACCAGTGCATGCATCCGCGGCCGCCCCGCTGTGAGGCCTTGCAGCGCTTGCAAAGGGACTTTGCAAGCAGAGGGGGTGGCGCGGTGCGAAAGTTGAAGTTGTGGCTTCGACTACTCGGGATCTTTGCCTTAGGCATTGAAATCGAGCGAGAGCCTGCTTCACATAAACAAGACAACCAGCCCCACAAATAACCTGGCCGGGTTATAGGCTGGTTGCCCTGCACCGAAATATGTCGGCCCGATGCATGCGCTGCAGGCCTTCCCACCCACCAGTATACACGCTGGTGGGTGATTTTTTTATCATGGACACTGCGCCGTATCTTATTTCCACTATACCACATAAATCATCATGAGGAATACCGCGAGATCAGACGGCCTGCCCCGGTATCTCGCGACAGCGGGGCCAGGATAGTGCGGAGTGCAGAATGCCTGGGTGTGGAACCTACCCTCTCATTGCCTGGCTCCTCATGCGCCGTGGGTACAGAACGAGCACATGAGGAGCCGAAGAACCAAGGGCGGGTCCTCGTTCTGAGTATAGACTTCCCTATCCGAATGTTTCAAGTCCTTCTCTGCACTTTATTTGGCGTAAAGTTGGCGTGGTTTGGAGGTGTATGCGCATTAACCTGATCACACAAGGAGATGATCATCGTGCATTCGCTGACGTCACTCTTCGAATCCATCGCATTTGTCGCCGAATACGGCGAGCCAGACGCCGATCGACACGTGAAGCGCGTCGCCACTTATGCGCGCTTTGTCGGCGCTCACGTCCTCCGTTTGCCCAAAGCGGCCTGCGAGCGTTTGGAGCTCGCTGCACTTGTTCATGACGTGGGCAAGGTGGCTTTGCCCCGTGAGTTGTTGCGAAAGCCTGGCCCGCTGTCGCCAGCAGAACGCCAGTACGTGCAACAGCACACGGTACACGGACGGGACATCCTTGCACATATCGCACAATCCTACACCGGTCGTGATGGAGACCTCTTCGAGTTAGCCCAACAGGTCGCGCTTTATCATCATGAACGTTGGGACGGGAATGGGTATCCAGAGGGGCTGTGCCGAGAGGAGATCCCGCTAGCGGCGCGAGTCGTTCATCTCGTGGATGTGATTGATGCCCGGCTCAGTCCGCGGCCGTATAAAGCAGGCCAGTCATGGAATCAGGTGAAGCAGGCACTTGTGGAAGGCATGTATCTCGATTTTGACGGCATGCTGGTGACGGGCCTCTTGCAGGTGGAGTCGGCGTTCTTGGAACTCGTCCAAGCGCAAACGTACAGGCAGCTGGTGACCATATGAAGCGCATCGGACTTTTTCGCATCCCAACCGAGCCGAAAGACGTGTTCCCCTGGCTGGTGAAGCGTCTGGTACTCGCGCTTGGACTGGGTGGCGTTCTTGGCTATCTGGCGCTTCTCATCGTCGCGTTGTCGCTGTTGGGATTCTTGGTAGGGGATTATCAGGCGAATGGGAAGGGCACGGTGGAAAACGGGAACATCGTGCTGTCGAATGCGACGGAAGCAAAGGAAACGGCGCTCAAAAACACATACCAACAGGTGGCCGACCAATGGCAACAGGGACTCTCCGCATCGCAAATTGCGCAGGTGGAAGAGCAGCAAGTCGACCTGCCGGCCGCGGTGCTCATGGGCATCGGTAAGATGATCAATAACCTAAATCCGCCGAACGCCCAGGAATACTACGACTACCTGATGCCCGTGTACACGTGGCACACCTACATCGACGTGACCATCACGTATCGCACGGTGTGCGGAAAGGACGGCTGTCATGTCGTTACCCACGAAGTGGACACGCCCGTCACGATGCTCCAAACGGCCAATACGTGGGACGGGACGCTCGTGGACACGTACAAGTGGGTCACATCCATGTCAGGCACGACCCAAAATGGCGTGTACACCAAGAAAATCGAGCTCGCTTCCTCCACGCGCACGTACGACTGGTCGCGTGTCTGGAATCTGTTCAAGCACATCCCGACGGCGCAACACACGCACATCAAGGAATCCCAAGAGGACGAGGACATCTTGGCGGGGTTCATCGGGGCCATCGACTACACGATCTCAGACCCAGAGGTGCAGAAGATGGTCACGTCTGTGCTGTTCCCAGGCGGTGTTGTGGTGACCGATCTTCCGCACGTATCTACAGCATTGCCAAGCGGGAATGCGATTCAAAACATCCTGCACTACAAAGCGGATATCGAGGCCGCGGCGCAGATGTTCCACATTCCGGCCGTGCTCATCGCGGGCGTCATGTACCAGGAATCGGGCGGGAATCAGCTGGACCTCTCTGGACACGTGTTGACTTCGAGCGCCGGGGCGATGGGGCTCATGCAAGTGGAACCGAGCACAGCGGAAGGCCTTACGGTGAACGGCGTGCCCGTGGGGGCGAATTGGTACGCGGATTTGTCAAACCCCACGACGAACATCCTGCTTGGCACGGAGCTTTTGTCGGAGCTCTATCACGAGTTCAACGAGAATGTGGACGAGACATTATCCGCCTACAACGCAGGTCCTGGCGCCGAAGAAGAGGCGCTATCGCAGGGCTACACGGTGGCCCAAAACAGCCAGACGCTCGAGTACGTCGCGGCGATCACGCAGCAGTGGATTCCGGCGCTGGAGCCGTACTTCGGCAGTCTCTAATATGGCGTAAAGTTGGCGTAAATCATGATGGCACATGCGCTAGCATGACACCGAAAGGCCAAAGGAGGTGGCGCCATGCTCTATCTCGCGTTTCCGGCGGACTTGCGCGAGCGTTACGCGGAAAGCACATGGCTCGTCTACGACAAGCAAGTGCTCGAGACGTCGTTTGCGCCAGGAGATATCCTGCTTCTCTCCACGTGGGTAGTTCCGCATCGTGCAGAGCAGCTTCAAATCATCCATCAAGCGCGACAAGAGGGCGCGCGCGTCATCTTTGTCGGCTCAAAAGAAGACGAGACCGACGAATGGAAGCGGCAACTGTGTTCGCTTGGGGTGTATGACTTCGCGTTTTTCGGCGATGAAGTGGTACTCGGCGTGCTTGACGATCTCATCGAACACCCGCGGACACCGCTCGATGTGCGCGCATACGTGGACGAGACGGTATGGCACTTGGCGCGGGGAGACCCGGTGGTGGTTGAGGTTGAGACCCCCAAAGTTGATACGGACGAGCCTACGCAGGATGAAGCACCCGTTCGTCCACGCTGGCGGCGTCCACGATGGGGCAAGGTGAGTTCGTCTCCGCCGGAGCGATTGCAAGTCGTGCAACCTCGGCTTGTCGTGGTCTTAGGGCTTTGGCCGCGCTCAGGGGTTACCACGATCACGTACCTGCTCGCGAAGCTCTTCGCGAAACATCTGCCCACGCGCTCTGTGGCCTGTATCGAGCACCCGAGGTCATGGCCGCGGATGTGGGACTACTTTCAGCTGGATGCGCGGATGCCGGCCGAGAGCTATCGGCACTGGACGGTGGACGGTGTGGGACAAGAGATCGAGGTGGATGGGGTGGATTTGGTGCCCCTGCCGCCTGGTTGGATTGGGAGTGCCGATTACGGTCAGCCCATGGTGCAGTACATCTTCCGGCAAATGCGAAAGCCGGTGACACTCGTCGACGTGGGGACGCAAGCGCCAAGCGACATGCTTTTAGGCGTGGCGGACCGGATCGTGTGCGTGCTCGATTGCGATCCGACGTTTCTCTCGATTGCCGAACTCGGCAACCAGTACCGGGCGCTCACCGCCAAATACGGCGGGTCCATGGTCACCGTTCTGAACAAATGGACGCGGTTCGCGCATTACGAGGACTTGTTTGAAGATACGGTGCGGGTGCCGTATCTCGCGCCCGAGATGATGCAACAAGCGCTCTGGGCGGGGCGGTTTCCGGACGTCTCGGCCTTGACGAGTGAGTTACACGAATTGACCGAACGCGTAGTGACACCGCTCTTACCTGCGCGCGTCGGTGGATAGGAGGCGAGGAGATGAAGTCCTGGGTGAGATACACCCTTGCGACCACGCTGTTTGTGGTCGGTGTCGGGGGCAGTATCGCGTACAACCAGTTCGTGGCCCCGATACTCACGAGTGAATGGGTGTACGTCGCGCGCACGCAGCTGCCCGCGGATACCCCCATCCAAGCGGCGGATGTCGAGCGCATCCGCGTACCGAAAAGCGAGGTGAGTCCCGACGCGATTACGAACGCGGAAGGACTGATTGGCGCGTACACGGCACAAACGGTCGATCAGAATCAGGTGTTGACCGCGCTTGATACGGAGCCTGACCCCTTCACAATTACGCCCGGCACGGAGGATGTGCCGATTCCCTCGACGTGGATTGCGTCGGTGTCGGAGACGCTTCGCCAAGGGGATTACGTCGATCTGATTCCGATCGCAGAGCCACAAGCCGGCGCCAACAACGTCGGGACGTTCACGACGACCAGTGAGGCCTCCGAATTCAAACATCTCCTCGTGTTATCGGTGCACACCGATAACAACGCCGAGGTGACGTCGCAACAGACGGGGGCGCCGCAATCGGTGGGGGCGCGGGGCAACGGCAATGGTATACCGGCGAGTGTGGACCTGAAGATGACCTCTGCCGAAGCGCAGGCCTTGGCGAGCCTCATTGAGCAGAAGTATCAACTGCTCATCGTGGGCGTGTCGGATGACAACTGGACGGGAGGTGGGGCGAAGTGATCGCGGTGAGGCTTCGTGAGTCGCTTCAAAGGGAACTTACCGGGCGCGTGGAAATCGCGGAAGACTGGCATGCACTTGAGGGCCGTAAGGTAGATGCTCTTCTGCTCGATGCCAAGCGTGTGCCGGAGACGGAGTTGTACGAGATTCGAGAGCGGTTTTCCGAGACGCCTATCACATACATCGTGGACGAGTTCACGTCCGCGCTCACCGCGTTTGCGGCGGCACACAACATCCGTCTCGTGCATGCTTCGCGCGTCCTGTCTTATCTGGACGAAGCCATCGGACAAGGCCAATCCACGCCGATCCTCGCGTTTTGGGGTGTGTATCCGCGGCTTGGCACCACGACGATTGCCCTCGCCGTAGCTCATGTGTTGGCCGCACAGCACGGCAAGTCCGTCGGGGTCTTGGGTCTCAACGCCTATGATCCGGGCACGGCCATGGTGCCAGGCGCCGAACATCACCTGGACGACATTCTGTCCTATCTCGCGCAGCAAAAGCTCGATCCGGAGACCCTGCAGGCCGCGATGGAGCCTGTGCTTCGTGTGAAGTACCTGCCGGGACTTCAAAACCAGACGCGCGCGTTGGCGGTGATGCCCGAGCACGTCCGGCACCTGCTCCACGTGGCACGGTCACAGTTTGAGGTGTTGGTGCTGGACGTGGGGAGCGCACTCAACACGGCGCTGGCGCTTGAAGGTCTCCAAGCGGCCACGCACCGCTACGTCATCGCCAATGACCTCGTGGCGACACAACGGCAACTCTTGCGGCAGATGGATTATATCCTCCGGCCCTTAGGTGTTGAGCCACGCGACCTGATGCTCATCGGCAGTCAAGTACACGGCAAGGGCGGTCTGGCGAAGGCGGTGGGGATGATGCAACTTGCGGCCATTCCGTATTATCCGTCCATCGATCTTTTCGCGGAGCAATCGCCAGAGCCGATGAAGGTGTTTCTGGCGGAGAAGACCTTTCGCAAGGCGGTCGAGACCCTGGCTCAATCGGCTGTGACGTTGCCTGCGACCCCGGAGGTGGCTGCGAGTGTCCGTGCATGAGCTTCTGCCAAGCGAGCCCTTTCGCGCGGATCGGTATGTGCTGGAGACGCAGCGCGAGCGCGCCAAAGACTACGGGGAAGTGCCGTTTGACCGCGTGATCGAAGCGTTTCAGCAATACCTCGGAGAGGAAGTCGGCGGGAAAGACGAGGTGGATTCGCAGTACCTGCACCGCAAGTACCGGGCGCTCATCGGGGATGAGGCCGCGAAGCAGTATTTCATCCATCGCATCCATGACTTTTTGCGGGAACGTCCCGAGTTTCAAAACACTCGGTATCCGCGGTACTACCCGGACTTGCCGGAAGCGATCTTTCAACATGCGCTCGGCTTTGGGCCCATGAGCGTGTGGTTTGCGAATCCGACCGAATCCGCGACCGTAAACGGCACTCAGATCCTATTTGGCGTCAAGGGGTCGAACACGAAGGTCCTACAACCTTTCGCGTTTGACTCCATCGACCAGGTGAAGCGGTTGGTGCGCACGCTCACGCTCCGTGATCCGACGAACCAGGTCAATCAGACGAATCATTGGACGCAGGTCGATATGCTCGATGGCACGCGCGTGACAATTTTCGCGCCGCCTTTGTCGGAGACGTACGTGCTCGTCTTCCGGCACTACACCTTTCATCGCTACACGTTCGAACACGAGGCCGAAATGCGCACGATCCCGGCCGATTCCGTCGAGTGGTGGAAGCTCCTGAGCCGACTCATGCTCACGATGGTGACGACCGGGATTCGGCGGTCGGGGAAGACCACGTTCTTGAAGGTCATCTTTGGCGCGCGCGATCCGAATCTCGAAGTGGTGACAGTGGAACGCGGCACCTTTGAGGCCCATCTGAAGCGAGACTTCCCGGAACGCGCGGGACGGATCATCGCGCTCAAGTCACCGCTCGATGAGATGACGTCGCTTTTTCCAGCCTTCCTGCGCTCAGACGCCCACTACATGATGGTGCCGGAGATCCGAAGCAGTGAGGTCGATTTGCTCATCCTCTCGCGCGAGCGCGGCAACGGGTGTTTGGCGAGCTATCACAGTCCGTACGTGACCAACATCCCGCGAGAGCTCGCCGATTTGGCGCTCGCGAACAACCCCAATCGGGATTACCGGGCGACCTACCTCCGGACGGCGCAAAGTCTCGATGTCGCCATCACCATGTGGGAAGACCCGACGGGTCGAAAGATCGTGACCGGCGTCTACGCTTACGAATTCGACCATGAGACGGAATCCTACACGGTCACGACGTGGATGAAGTATCACCGTGCTACAGACCGTTGGACGTTTCACGCGGAGATTCCGAGGACCATGCGCGAGCGCTTGGAGGACACATACCCGGATGTCCTGGCCGCGTTTGAGGCGGAGTTTCAACGCTTGGCGTCGGCGTATCCGTTTCAAGGCGAGGCCAAACGTCGCGTGAAGATTGGGGGGTGAAGCCATGGCGAATGCACTGAATACCCTTGCGCAAATCGTCTTGTATGGCGTGGCCTGCGCGGGATTCCTTTGGCTCTTTGAGCAGGTCTGGCGAGATGGGTGGGCGTGGGTGAAGCGGACGTATTACGGCATCGGGCATCGGCAGCTCCTCCGCGTGAGCGAGGGGTTTCGAGGCCGGCAGGTGACGCAGTTGCCGTGGTGGATGGGCTGGCATGACCACCTCGAAACGCTTTTGCAGGCCACGCTCAAACGTCCTCACCGTGACGCGGTGTCGCGGTTCATCGTGGGCTCAGTCACGGCGGCCGTGATCGTGGGTGTGCTCACCTCTGTGGTGACGCACAACCCGTTCTATGCGCTTGTCATGTTTGCGTTGACCGTAGTCGCACCGTACGGCGTGCTCCAAATCCGCCGCTATCACATGAGCATCAGGAACTCCTACGACATCGGTACGCTGCTCTCGGTCATCGTGCCGGAGTACCGCAAGCAACACGGGAGCATGCTGCATGCTCTGCAATCGACGGTGGAGCATCTGCCGCCAAGCCCGATGCGGCGGGCGGTGGCGCGCTTGACCGACCGACTGACGGATTACACAACGCCTGACGATGCGAGGCGCGCCCTGCATCGCTTCGTGAAGGAGCTCGGGACCTCGTGGGCGGAGCAACTCGCGAGTGACATTGAGCACGCCCTGTTGGACGGTGTGAACGTCGAAGCGAGCCTTGCGCTTTTGCACAAGGAGTTCAAGGAGATTGAAGACGCGCGCAAGTCGCAGAACCTGGCCCGGATCGACACGCTCCTCATCTCGTGTGTGCCTTTTCTGATGTGGCCCGTCATGATGGTGCTCTTCTACCTCTTTGTGTCGCGGAACATCTTCCAGTACCAGTTTGCGAATCCGACAGGCTTCACGTGGTTCCTTTTGACCCTTCTTGCCACGCTGGGGTCGTTCATCATCGGGATCACGTTCTACAAGCCGAAGCAGGACATCTGAAGGGGTGACAACGGCATGGGTTACGTGATTTTGGCCTTGGGACTCATTCCAAGCGTGCTGTTGGTCATGGGGGCTGGACAGGGCGAGTACGCGGGCATACGGACGCGCGCGCGGATTGCGGCCGGGTGGTATGGGGCGAAGCGGAGGATGCGGGTGAGGCTCGAAGACGAACAGCTCGTCTCGTTACTGCGGAAAAGCGGCCTCACGCTGAAGGCGTATCAGTACTACTACCTGCGCATGGGGCTGACGCTCGTCTTCTTGCTCATGGGAGTCGTGGGGCTTCTTCATGGACGGATTTTGCTGATGCTGTTTCCGCTCGTCGCATGGTTTGGGCTCGAGTATCGGCGTCCGTTCCCGATGTACTACGGCTTCCTTGCCCTGCAAAAGCAGGCGGCGTTGGAGCGAGACAAGGCGCTTTATCTCCTCTACCGCCTGCTCCTTCAAGAGGCGGTCGCGTTTCGGGGGCGACCGCTCGGGGTGTATGACATGTTACGCCGCCAATTGCACCGTGTGCCTGTCTTACGCCCGTTTTTGGAGCGGTGCCTACATGATTGGGTCGACGATCCCGCAGCTGCACTCCAACGCTTCAGTGAGGAAGTGGGAACGTCCCAAGCGCAGGCGCTGGCGCACATGCTCATCGAGATCGAGGAAGCAGGCGTCGCCGTGGCGCTCGACGTCCTCCAGACAAACTTGGAGCGATTCCGAGCCGACCGCATTGCCGCCTTCCGGGCGCACCTGAACACGCGCTCCATCTTGGCGACGGCGCTCACGATGCTCGGGCTTGGGGCGACGAGCTTCGATCTAATGGTCGTCATCCAGGTCTACGCAGGCGCACTCATGCGCGCGAGTGCAGGCGGATGAAAATATGGCGTACTCTTGGCGTAAAATGCTCGCTTTCAAACCGTATCGTGGAGCATGAGAGGAGGCGCGGAGGATGCGGCAGATCATCATTAGCTTGCTCGTGATGGTGATGGTCATCGGTTTGGCGGTGACAAACGTGCGTTTTGGCAAACACGAACTCACGCAAGTCGGACAAGCCGGGGTGTCGACCCTCACGAACATGCCGACCGCGAATCTCGCGTCTCGCTCCAATTCTTAAAACAGGGGGATGACACATGAACTCACCCATTGTCGGTGTCGTGGTCGCGCTTCTCGTCTTGATTGGCGGCGTCGTAGGCACGGTCGCGATGAACACGTGGAGCTCGTCACAGCAGTCAAATGTGCAGTCGTTTACGGGACAGCAAATTACGTCCGCGGAAGGCTCCGTGTCGGGCGGTTGATGGCGTGAAAGCATGAGGGAGGTCGGGTCGGATGAGAAGTGCGATCATCTTCGCGCTGATGTTCTTTTTCATCCTGTCGTGGAACTACCAGCCGTACATGGATGTCATCAATGGCGCGCGGTTGGAGTATCTGCAGGCGGTGGCCGAAACGGCGATTTCGGAGGCGAAGATCAAGGGCTACTTCTCGGCGACCGATCTCTCCAACATCCAACAGGCGGTGGCGACGCACCTGGGCTATCCGGTCTCGGAAGTCCAGGTGCAAGGCACCACGCTTCCCACGACGCGCGGGAACCCGATTGACATCCAAATCTCCATCCCCACACATATCAACCTGTTCTCCATGGCGCCTGCCTCCAATCATGCGACGCTCACAGCGTATGAGAGCGCGGACAGCGAGGCGATAAATCCCTCATGAAGTGGATCTTGATGGCCTTATTCCTTGTCGTGTTGCAGTTTTGGACGCATGAGCAGGTGCTGAACTTGGAGATGGAGACGGTGGTGTATCACCGCATCGTGAATGCGATGGTGCTCGCGAGTCAGGACGCGGTGGAGGACGTGATTCCGTCCAGCACGGCGAACGGCCAGCCCATCTTTGACCAGACCGAGGCAGCCCAGACGTTCCGGACGACACTTGCCGACAATCTCGGATTGGACCCAAACACGCTCCAGCCATTGCCCAATTCGACATTCCGCGTCGCGCCTCGAATTGTGGACGAGGAGTTTTACGACTGGAGCAACACGACCTTCCCGTACCACTACGTCAACAGCGCGTATGGGATCAACGAGACGCTAGACGCGCCTTCGATGGTCGTAGTGGTGCAGTTCACAATGCCGAGCTACGCGGCGAATGTTCAACCATTCACGATTACGGTGCCGATGGTGCAGAGTTATGCAGGCTCTTAGAGGCTTGTGCTAGACTGGAGACAGGCACCACCTTGGGGGGCCACTCCCTGCCCGTGTGACGGGAGGGGTGGGGCCATGGACGTGATCGGCATCCTTCAGCTGATGATCCAAACCGGGTCATTGCTGATAACGTTGCTGCAATTCGTGCTGGCTCTAGTCCTTGCGATGAAACGCAAGTAGACCGCCCCCATTAGGTTCGCGCCGATGGGGCGGTCTCTTGCCTGCATGATGTAACTATTCGGGCAGGGACACTGCCCAGGCGTCGGTGCCCGAGCGTCGGAGCCGCAAACTCCGGTACTCTTTTCAGTTTAAGTGTAACACAGGGGATTGATACGTCAATGCAAAGAGCCGCAGCGATGTGTGGTCTCTTGCGCAAGGTTTGCAAATACACCACCGAAGACCGGGCTATCGTTTTGCCACAGCATACGCGCTCGTTCGCACGGCAATATCATGAGCGCTGGAGTGTCGCGGCGTGCACTGGAGAAGCAAGTCTCTGTGGCGGCCGTGCGGTTAGCGGAGCCTGTGAAGCCACCAAGGTGCATTTCGAGAAACAACCCACAGAGCAACCATCCGTCCTCTCGAGTCGCACTCTCGATATTGACGACATGACCGGAGGGACGGTCGATGTGCGGAAGCTGGGGAATGTACAGGAACGTGGTTTAAAGAAGATTCTGGCGTCTTCCCAATAAGAATCGTATTGCATCGGCGTTAATATTTCTTTTTAATCCTGTGTCTAACTTCTACGACAACGCCGATCACGTGTACATCCTTTGCTGGATATATCATCGGCTCCATTTCGGGATTGCTGGGCGTAAGCACACATTGATCTCCTTGACGTTTCACCCGCTTTAGAGTGGCTTCTTCACCGTTTATAGCCACTACACAGATGTCTGATGGTGAAAAATCCGGTGTAACAATCACAACTACCCGGTCGCCATCGTATATTTGATCACCTATCATGCTATCGCCGACAACGCGCAATATGAAGGCTTCATGACCGCGAACGAGTTCTTTTTCGACCAGTTCATATTCAGGTGCTAATTCACTGATCATTTCAATCGGTTGTCCAGCACGTATGGAACCAAGAACCGGGATTTTAACCATATCAGAATTTATTATAAAAATATCGTCTATGGAGCTTGAAGTAGAATCTCGAGGTTTGATGTAACCGGCTTTCTCCATTAAATGCTCATACGAGACACGCAATCCCTTTGCGAGTTTTTCAATGAATTCAGGACTCGGTATATCTCTCACTCCACGCTCTATTCTTGAAATATGTGCCGCGCTTACACCGGAGTACAGAGCTAATTGATTGATCGAGTAACCACGAGCCTCGCGCAAACTTTTAATGTAAGCTCCAAACGACTTCGGATCGGTCAAGAGAAACGCCTCCTAGGTATGAGTTTAATAGCGTTATTGCCAGGAGACAAAGACTCATTTTAAAAAGTAATACCAACAGGGAATATTGCCTGTGGGTATTGGTGGTGCTAATATGTTGCTAAGAGGTAATGCAAAAGGGGGGTAAGTCATGAAACTCTCGCTTAATGTCCCCGTGGTGAAGCAATTTATGCAAAAGAAGGGTTGGAATGAACGGGATTTGGCACGCCATATGGGTATCTCTTATACGACCGTATACCGTGCAATGAGGGGACAACGCGGAGTGGGTGGTTTATTTGTAAAAAAACTCATGTGCGTGGTAGGTGGCGACTTGGCCCTGGACGATGTGGTTATCGATGTCACTCTATTACCTGGTGGTAACGAAATTCAAGATAAAGGGTAAAATTTTAATCCCAAAGTCTTCCCGGTCCCACTGATAGAGAAAGTTGAGGTGTGCGCGATATGCGACATAACTCCTCCATGCGTCTAAAGCGTGTGGTCATTAAAGAAGAACTCGTTGCGCTCACTGGCGACTACATTAAAGCGATATTGCTTAATCAATTTTTGTACTGGTCGGAACGCGTAGAGGATTTCGACCTGTTTATTCTCGAGGAGCAGCAACGCGCTCGCGATATCGGGGACGAGTTGAATATTGAACTCCGCCAGGGTTGGATTTACAAAAAGGCAGAAGACCTGTCGGAAGAGACTATGCTGAACCTATCAAAAACTGCAATCGGCAATCACCTCAAGTCGCTTGTTGATGCTGGATGGATTGAGCAAAGGCGAAATCCCCAAAACAAAATGGACAAGACGTACCAGTATAGGGTCAACATCGTGAATATTCAAAGGGATTTAATGCAACTTGGATACTCCTTAGAGGGATACCTGGTACCGCTCGATATCCTTGTCTCTGTCGCAGATCAACTTCGGAGTCCAGAAAATGAACTTCGAGGTCCACTGAATGGACTTCGAAGTCAAGAAAATGGACTTCGTAGTTTCGAAAGTGGACTTCGGAGTCCATTTCGTGGACAGCAATACCAGAGACTACATACAGAGATTATAGATGATGATGAAGACGAAGATCGCGCGCACGCGCGCGTGTACCAAATCGAGGAATCTAAGCGAGACGCACTCACGGACCTGTTGGACATGCCTGCCGAAATCTCAGCGACAGATGAGACACCGGCGCATACATACAACACCAGCTTGCCTAGTGCAACTCCTCCAAGCGCTTGGACGAATGAGGACGACCCCTACATGGCCATCGACCAACGCATGACGATGCACCTGGGACGACCCTACTTCGCCAAGGGAAACGACTACCGAGCACTCAAGGAACTTACGGCGAGCGGCGTCCCCATGGACTTCATCCTGGCCGGCATTGACTACACGTTCGCCACTTTCGCCGACCGACGTCCGCGCAGTTTCGCGTATTGCGCGGAGGTCATCAAGGAGCGCTGGGCGGCGGAGGTCGCCAAGCGACAGCCTGTCGAGGCGGTGAACTGGGCCGAGTATCGCGAACATTGCGTGAAACCTCAACCTTCGCCGTCGCCTCATCGGACGAGCCGAACTCGCACATCTCAGCCGACACGCAGGGAGCGCATCCGCGACGAGCGGTACGCGGAGTTCTATGCACTCTTCCCGGATGAGTGAGGAGGTGACGGCGATGGAGGGGCACTACACGTACGCGCTCATGGGTCCGACGAGTGAGCACATGGTGACGTGCGAGATGCAGCCGGACACGTTCGTGGAGGTTCTGCGCGGGGCGTTCGAGGCGATCGGAGTTCGCTTGGACGACCTTGTGTTGCGGATCTACGTGCAAGAAGGCGCAGGCGGGTGGCAACTGGTCCACGGCCGCATCAAGGACATGCGGGAGGCCCAGCAGACATGCCTTTTGCCCATGCCGCCGGAACCGACATCTGCCGCTCCGAATGTGCTCGATGACGCGACGTATCAGGAGATCGGGTACGCGGCGCTGAACCTGTACCGGGTGCTGTGGCAGTCCCGCCAGCGCATCAAGGCGACGAGTTTGAAGACGAAGGTGCGAGTGCGGCAGTCGCTCCGCGCGTTGGAAGGCCAAATGCGGCTGATTGAACAGGCCGTGGAGGGCACGGAGTGGTGGGGATTGTTCCGGTTGCGGTATCAGCAGGGCAAGAAGCTCGTGGCCTGTGCGATGGAACTGCACATGTCGTCGCGGACACTGAACCGCGAAATCAGCGACATGGCGGTACACGTGGGGCGGATGCTCGCCACGGTGTTGAAAGAGCGAGAACTAGCGGAGTTGATGGAGGCCGCGAAGCGCGTACCGATGATGCCGGGCAGGGCGACGGGGCGTGTGGTGCGGTTTGAGCAGCGGGCGTTGTGGA
>NZ_FTOO01000014.1:0-2153 GCF_900156755.1 Alicyclobacillus vulcanalis | reverse complement strand
ATGGCCGGGTCTCTTTTTGTGTCCGCTCAATCTGGCCTAAAGTTGGCGCAAAGTTGCACGTTCACCGTGCTACGTTGGTGACAGTGGAACAGTCGCACACTTTGGCGCGAAAGTGGCGCGTTCTGCACGTTTGGACGCGCTAAAGTCAGGTTGGAAACGGGCAAGGAGGCGATCCAGCGTGTGCTAAATTGGTCTTGCACTCATTTCATCCAAAGGGAGCGATTCATGATGCGAAAGACGATTGCAGCGATCGTGACGTTGGGTACGGTTTCGTCGATGTTGGCGGGCACGGTATACGCGGCCACAAACACGACGAACGCGACGAGCACGGGCAACACGGCAAATGCGACGGCCAGCGCGACATCGAACACCACGTCGAACACGACGGGCAGTGCGCCGACGAACCCCAACGTGCTCACGCAGAAGAGCGCCGTGTATCAGCTGATTGAGGTGTTCAACACGATCCCGAGTTGGCCGACAGGTCTCCAAAGCATCGATCCTGCCACCCAAAATGCCCAGTGGGATTGGAAGTACAAGCCGATTCCACCGTCACAGTGGGTTGGGTTGGCGTGTGTATTCCCGGGAGACCCGGAGTCGAAGTACGCGGCCGACTTGGGCATTCAGATGACGGACCCGAACGGACCGGTCACCGCAGGACAACTGGCGCAGTGGATTGTGGACTGGGAGATCAAGGCGCGCCACGTGAACATGGCGTGGGAGCCGTCTCAGGACCCATACACATTGTTGCAGGACTTCTCGTTCTTCTACGGCACGGACGTGAAGGGCCCGAACAGCGTACTGACCCAGAAGGACATGATGGCGATCCGCAACAACATCGTGGAGGTCAGCCGTGGGTGGCGGCAGTTGGGGACGAATAAGGTGGAACTTCTGGAACCATTGATGGATCCGAATGCTGTATCTGGAGCCTTCGTTTATTTAGCTAAACACCACGAAGATTGGAGCCTGTCGGACTGGCCAAAGGTGTATCTGGCATTCATCCGAACTGTGGACAGTCAAACGCTCACATTCGAACCGAATGGCAATGTGATTTACACGTACAAGCGGGGAACAGGATTAACGCCTAACGTAACGGGCGTGTTTGAAAAGGGAGTCGACACCGTATACAGCTCCTATTCCTATTCGGATCAGATAGGGGTAGAAGCGTATAAAGAAGACAATCCATCCCTTAATAGCAAAATATTTTATGAACCAGACTATCAAGTGTTTTCTCCTAAGACGCATTTGTCAAATTATCACTATAGCTATCCCGGATATGTGCCGCCATCAAACGGACAAATTGCCTTTGAGTTATGGGGAACCGTATGCGATCCATATACAGCTAGAGTTGGAGGGGCGATTTTTATCGAGGGTATGTATGAATTCACTTACTATAACGGTCACCTAGTTAATGCACATCAAATTGGCCAAGAGTCCGAAAATTACCCATCGGAAGTGACTAGATATGGGGACTAGGAAGCGAAAGCGGAAATTTGCGCTGGGGATTATGTCGCTGTTGAGTTTGTCAGCAGTTTTGGATTATCTCATGCCAAATGTGCGTGCGAATATAAGCAACGGCGACATTGTTGAAGTCACCGTTCCGTTTGGTAGTAATGGGGCGTGGACAAACGGGAATATTCAGCAAGGGTTCAGTGGTACAGGCGATAACATTGAGATTGGCGGCAATAATGGGTCGACCCAAATTCCTGCGATTGAAGTTGCCAATCAGCAGGCCATGAACGGATATGGGCCCGGTGATTATATCTTTACTCAAGCGATTGAGATACCCGGAAACGGTGAAAATCCGGTATGGATACAACACTTTATGTCATCTTATGGATTTGTTCTCAAAGATAAAAGCAACAATACATCGGGCTCCTACTACGCCGGCTCCGATGTCTACACGCTGTCGGGCTGGTACGCGCAGCCGAACCCGTACAGCAACCCCTACTGGTACGCGCCAGGGCAGTACGTGCACCTGGCGCCGTACGCCAAGCCGTACGTGCGCATTGACAGCGTGCAGAACGGGCAGTCGCTCGTGCCGGGAAGTACGGTCACGGTGGTCAAGTCCGAGATTGTGTGTAAATTGCCCTCTTCGGCGAATGGAACGGTGAGCACTTAGGCCGTTAGAGCACAAGCCTGAGCTGATTCGCTCG